>JBHELM010000212.1:0-6029 GCA_046352715.1 Thermoplasmatota archaeon
GGGCATAGTAGAGGTAGGGCGCGACGTCCGCGTTGGCCGCGATGCCGACCACGCCGCAGTGGTCCGTGAACTTGCCGTCGTCGAGGAGGTCGCCGGCGTGGACGGGCAGGGCGGCAAAGGGGGTCCTGCGCGGGTCCTGGCTGACGGGGGGCGACGCCATCTCCGAGGTTCGGTGACGCCTCGCCGGCTTAAAGGGAGCGATGCGAGCCTCCACCCATCCAAAACAGGGATTGCGCGGGCAATCCCGCAGTCCTCGAATCCTGCTCGGGGGGAGCTGGGGGCAACGCTGGCCCGACCAGTCGGCTTATGCGGACCGGCCTGGATGCCCCCGCGGTCCCATGCCCTCCAAGTCCCGGCGCCCGGCCCGCCGCCCCGCCAAGAAGACCGCCCGCCGGGGCGCCACCGGTGCGCGCGCCGCGGCCAAGCTCGCCAAGCGTGCCGCCGCCCGCAAGCCGGCCAAGGCGGCCCGCAAGCCCGCGAAGGCCGCTCCCAAGCGCCCGGCCAAGGCCCCCAAGAAGGCCGCGAAGAAGGCAGCCACGCGGACGTCCGGCAAGCGCCCGGCGAAGGCGGCGGCCAAGGGCCCCGCAAAGAAGTCCGCTCGCCCGGCGCGGCCCCTCGTCGAGTTCACGGAGACCCGCAAGGCCAAGCCGCTGCGCATCGCCCTCTTCGGCGCCAGCGGCAACCTTGGAAGCCGCATCGCGCAGGAGGCGCTCCCCCGTGGCCACAAGGTCACCGCCCTCGTCCGCAACCCGGACAAGGTGGCCAGCAAGCCGGGCCTGCGCGCGGTGCGCGGCGACGTCACCGACCCGGTGCAGGTGGAGGTGGTGGCGCGCAACCACGACGTCGTGGTCTCCGCCATCGCCCCGCCTGCCGGCGACCCGCACGTCCTGGTGGAGGCGGCGCAGGCCCTCGCCTCCGGCGCCAAGGCCGCCGGGACCCGCGTGGTCGCCGTGGGGGGCGCCGGCAGCCTCGAGGTCGCGCCCGGCATGCAGCTCCTCGACAGCCCCGGCTTCCCCGCCGAGTGGCGGCCCGTTGCGACCGCGCACCGCGACGCCCTCCAGGTGTTCCGCGGCGGGGGCGGCGACGGCTGGACCGTGGTGAGCCCGTCGGCCCTCATCGAGCCTGGCGAGCGCACGGGGAAGTTCCGCCTCGGCAGCGACAGCCTGCTCAAGGACCGCGGCGGCAACAGCCGCATCACCATGGAGGACTTCGCCGTCGCCGTCGTGGACGAGTTGGAGTCGGGCGGCCACGCGGGGCAGCGCATCACCGTCGGCTACTGACGTCTCTCCCCTTCCGAAACCACGGATTCCACGGATGGCACGGAGTCCACGTGCGTCATCCGCGGTTTCGTGGGGGCCGAAGCCGCACCGACCCAACCGCGGATTTCGCGGATGACGCGGATTCGACCCCTCAACCGCGAAAAGCGCGAAAGCCAGGGAAAATTTCCTCTCACTTCGCGGGTTTCGCGGTGAGCAGCATCCGTGCAATCCGTGGAATCCGGGGTTTGGGTTGGATGGTCAGCTCAGTGTGAAGGTCACGAGCGCCGAGTAGTCCGTGAAGATGCCCGTCAGGGTGACCTCGGCGGTCAGCGGGACGCTCGGCGTGCTGGGCACGGCGGCCTGCGGCACCGTGACCTGAAGGGGGCCGAGGCCGCTGGCGGTGGCGAGGACGTTGCCGGAGGCGTCCTTGACCTGGACGACGGCCATGCTGGGCAGCAGGGCGGCGCCCTGGGCGACCTGGACGGCGATGCTGGTGAACGGGGCGCCCGTGGAGGAGACGAAGGGGACGGGGCTGCACGCGCCGATGTAGGAGGGGATGGGGCCGAGGCCGTGCAGGCCGGCGAGGGCAACGGTGCAGGCTGCGGTGACGGGGGCAGGCGGCGGTGGGGGCGGGGGCGGCACCGTGGGCGTCGAGGTGGGGGTCGAGGTGGGCGTCGTGCTTGCCGTGGGGGTGGGAAGCGTGACCGGCGAGGTCGTCGTGGAGGTGGAGGTTGGGCTGGTGGACGTGGCCGCGGGACTGGAAGGGCCTGCCGGCGTGGCGCCGGAACTGCCGGCCGCCGGGACGCCTGGGACCGTGGCGACGGGTTGGGTGGCGTCGTCGCCGCCCCCTGACTGCTGTCCCCGCGATGCGGAGTTGCTGCCTGACGCGGAAGGAAGCTGGGGGGCGGTGGCGCCGTCCGTGCTGCTCGGGTGCGAGGTCTTGCTGCCGCAGCCGGGGAGGGCGAGGGCCAGGAGCAGCACCAGGAGGACCCTGAACGTCACGTCTGTTCTCCGGCTGGTGTTCTCCTGGAGGGGAGCTTTGAACGCTGCGCGACAGCCTTATGAGGGCTGTTTTGGGGCGCGGTGGAAGTCGGGCTTGCGGCGCTCGAAGAAGGCGTCGCGCCCCTCGGCGTGCTCCGCCGTGAGGAACGCCTGCGCCTGGAGGTGGGCCTCGCGGTCGAGCGCCTCGGGGAGGTCAGCGGCCAAGTTGGCGTGCAGCGCCCGCTTGGCCAGCGCCATCGTCGCGGCGGGGCCCTCCACCAGCGCCGCCGCGAGGCTGCGGACCGTGGCCCCGAGCTGCGCGGGGGGGACCGCCTTGAGGATGAGGCCCCACTGCGCCGCCTCCGCCGCCGTGAAGGGCGCCGCCGTCCACGCGAGGTGCTTGGCGCGCTGGAGGCCGACGGCGCGGGGCAGGAGCCAGGTGCCGCCGGTGTCCGGGATGAGGCCGACGTGGCGGAAGCTGAGGCTGAACAGCGCGGCGTCGCTCGCCACCGCGAGGTCGCACTGGAACGCGAGGAGGGCGCCCGCGCCGTAGGCGTTGCCCTGCACCTGGGCGAGGACGGGCTTGGGCAGGCCCTTGAGCAGCAGGACGAGGCGGTTGAGGCCGCCGCGCAGCCGGGCGAGGGTGGCCTGGGCGTCGCCGGCGAACTGCCGCATCACCTGGAGGTCGCCGCCGCCGCTGAACGTGTCCCCGCTCGCCGCCAGCACGACGACGCGCACGGCGGGGTCGCTGGCCGCCTCCTCCAAGTGCTGGCACAGCAGGCCGAGGGTGGCGAGGTCGAGGGCGTTCTTCTTCTCCGGCCGGTCGAGCGTCAGCGTGAGGATGCCCGCGTCGAGGCGGCGGAGGACTGGGTCGGCCACGCGGCGCGATGCCCCTCCCGGCAAAGAACCCACGCCGCCGCGCCGTCCGCTAGTGGTTCAGCGTGAGGACGGCGTCCGTGTCGCTGTGGTCCTCGAGCCGCAGCAGCGCGTCGGGGGCGAAGGGGAGGCCCGGGCCTGGCCGGGGGGCGCCGAGCTCCTCGTTGAAGGCGTGGACCACCAGGGTGCCGCCGAGCTTGTAGAGGCGCGTCGCGCCCTCCCCCACGGAGACGATGCCCTGCAGGTCCGCCTCCAGCGTGATGGAGGCGCCGTCAACCTGCGCGGCCTGGATGCAGTCCGAGACCTGCACCGGCTCCTGGAAGAGGACGTAGAGGCACGCCGCGCCCGCGTCGACGCTGAGGTAGAGAAAGCTGTCGCCCTCGCCCCCGACGGCGAGGCCGTACTTCTGGCCGGAGGCCGTGACCGGCAGCCCGTTGCAGGCCAGCATGGGCACCAGGACGGGGGCCGCGTGCTCAACCTCGACGCGCAGGGTCCTCCCCCGGGCGGTGGCGGCCACGGACAGGATGTCGATGGAGGGGTCGTGGCAGGAGACGGGCGCGGGCGCCGTCGCGGGGAGGGCCAGGCTTGCCGCCTCGTCCCCCGCGGGGTCGCTGGAGGAGTTGCCCCCTGCGTCCCTGACCGCCAGCGCGGGAGGGGCCCAGGCGAGCGCAAGGGCGGCCACGACGAGCAGGGGGCGCACGAGCCCTCCGACCCCACTGGGTAGGATATAGATGTTTCTGGCCTCAAGCGGTCCGGGGCCGGGGTACGGCGAGGCAAGCCGCGGGGGGCGCGGCAGTTCTCCTCATATCCAGGGCTGGGGTCGCCGCGGGCGTGGAGGGGTGCCCGCACTGCAGGCAGGGCATGCGCTCGCCTGTCCGCTTCGGGCCCCACATCGTCCTCGCGTGCGACCGCTGCCACGCCCTCGCCGTGACCCCCATCGTCGACCCGCGGGTGCCCAGCTTCCAGCAGCACGTCAAGGCGCTCCAGGAGGAGATTGCGGTCGAGGAAGAGGAGGGCGACACCGGCAAGACCCTGCGGTGCCACGTCGAGGAGGCCGGCCCCATGCCGGGCGGGGCGAGGGTCCGCGCGCAGGTGGTGGAGGGCAACGCGCGCTGGGTCGTCGCCGGCAGCAAGGTCGAGGGCTTCCTCGACGCGAAGAGGAAGGACGAGGACGCAGCGAACGTGGAGGTCGCGCAGAAGGCCGGCACCGTCCTGGAGCTGCACGCCGACGCGAAGGCGTGGGGCGACCTGCGGCGGGGCACGGAAGTGGTGTTGCGGCCGCAGACCAACGCGACGCTCTACCGCAACCTGCTGAAGGCTTTCCTGCTCGTCAAGCGCCGCTTCGGCACCCACGTCGAGCTGGAGCGGCCTGACCTCCTGCCGCAGCTCTCCGACAAGGCAGTGGCGGGGCTCGACGAGGCGGGGCTGCGGCCGGGGCAGGCGAAGGCGCTGCGCTGTGCCGCGAACCTGCGCGACGGTGGCGTGCTGCTTGTGCAGGGCCCGCCCGGGACCGGCAAGACCACCGTCATCGCCCGCCTCGTCGCGCAGGAGGCCAAGCGGGGCCGCACCGTCCTTGTCACCAGCCACACGCACGTCGCCATCGACAACGCGCTGCGCAAGGCGCTCCGCAACGAGGCGGGGCTCGCCGCGAAGATGGTGCGTCTCGGGGAGATGGGCCGCGTCGCGCCGGACCCCGCGCACCTCCAGAAGCGCATCAGCCAGTTCCGCGAGGTGGAGGAGGAAGGCCAAGAGGTGCCTGCGGTGCCGCTGTTCCAGAACCTCCAGGACAAGCACCCCATCGCTGGGATGACGCTGGACGCCCTCGCCAACGCGCTCCTGTCGGCTGACCAGGAGAACCAGGAGGTGCGCCCCTTCGACACCGTCATCGTCGACGAGGCGGGCATGAACGCCTTCCCCAAGGTCGCCATCGCGCACGCCGTCGCCAAGCGCCTGGTGCTGGTGGGCGACCCGTTGCAGCTTCCCCCCATCGTGCGCTCATGGACGTTCCGCAACGACGAGAACTACAAGCGCAGCCACTTCGAGGTGCTGCAGATGCTCCGGCCCGACCTCTCCGTCCTGCTCGACGAGCAGTTCCGCTGCCACCCCGCCATCTACTCCTGGAGCCAGCACGCCGTCTACGCGGGTCGCGTCGCGAGCGCGGTGCAGGGCAAGCCCATCCCGCTCCCGTCCTTGCTGGGCACGCCGCTCAGGTCGCCCGTGGTCTGGCTCGACACCGCCGCGACGCCCGGCAACCGCAGCGAGCAGGTCGGCACCAGCCGCGCCAACCCGACGCACACCCAGGCCGCCGTCGCCGTGGTGAAGGACCTGGTGCGGCAGAAGCTCGCGCCGGAGGACATCGGCTACATCAGCCCCTTCCGCGCCCAGGCCCAGGCGTTCCAGGAGACGGCACAGGAGAAGCGGCTGCCCGCGCTGCAACGGGTGACGGCGGCGACGGTGGACGCGTTCCAGGGCAACGAGCGCCGCGCCATCCTGTACGACGTGACGACGCTGAAGCCGGCGAAGCCGCACGAGGACCACCGCCGCCTCAACGTCGCCTTGACGCGGGCGCAGGAGTTGCTTGTCCTGATTGGGCCGCGGCCGTTCGTCCGCAGCGCCGCAGAGAACCCATTCTATTGGTCCTTGCAGAACTGGGCAGACGTGCAGGTTATCCCCTACGCGCCAACTACCTAACCACAGATTCCACAGATGGAACGGATTTCTGCTCCATCCACGGAAATCCGCGTCAACCGCGGTTTCGCAGGGAGTTGCACCGACCGAACCGCGGATACTCCCTCTTTGGTGAGAATCACAAACACTTCGGGTGGGGGAGGTTTTCGGAACCGGGCAGAGGGGGGTTCCGAAGTGTTTGGGCCACACCCTTTTGGGGTCGTGGCGCTGGGAGCGCCATAAGCC
>JBHELM010000213.1:0-4687 GCA_046352715.1 Thermoplasmatota archaeon
CATCGACATCACGGAGTCGCCCACCGCCCTGCGCCGCAACAGCCAGTTCACCATCGCCGGCACCGTCACCAGCCCCGCCGGCCCGGTCCCCGCCGGCATCCCCGTCACCTTCACCTACAACCGCACCAAGGCCTCCCCCGGCACCGCGTTCTGCGCGGGCCAGACCACTACAGGCGGCTACAAGGCCACGTGCCAGCTCGGCCCCGACACCCCCGGCGGCAGCCTGCAACTGGTCGCCCGCCTCGCGCCCGCCACGGTGGACGGCCGGCCCAGCGACCCCTCCTACTCCGACCCGCCGTTCACGCTGCAGAAGGCGACGAGGCGCGCCGTCGAGGGCCCCGCCCGCACCGCCGCCGACGTCCCGCTCGCCTACGTGGCGCGGCTGCTGGACGAGGACGGCCTGCCGGTCCCCTACGTCCTGGTGTCGCTGCGCCTCGACGACGGCCCCGCCCGCTCGCTGGCGACGGACCGCGACGGCCGCGCCCTCTTCCCGCTCCAGGCCGGCCAGGGCGACCACACGCTCACGGCGCGCTTCGCCGGCGACGACGGCCACGACCCGGCCGACGGCACGCTGGACATCGCCGCCACCCCCACCCGCCTCACCGCCACCGTCGACCGGCAGGACCTGGAGGGCAACGTCCTCAGCGTCGCCGGGACCTTGGAGGGCGCCGCAGGGCAGGCCGTGGAGGCGCGCTGGCGCAGCCGCCCCGACGCCCCCGAGCAGGTCCGCGCCGCCACGACCGACGGGAAGGGCGCCTACCACGTCGCGTTCGAGGGCGCGCCCCCCGCCGGGCTGGGCTTCGTGACCGTGCACGCCGCCGACGGGACCGCCGTGGGCACCGGCTACGTGCGCAACGTCCGCGCCGTCGCCGCCCTCGCCGTGCCCTCGCCGTGGCAGTCGGGCAGCGCGGTCCCGCTCACCATCCGGCTCCTGGAGAGCCCCACCGCGCTGCCGCTCGCCATCCTCGCCGACGGGGAGGTGGTCGCGCACGCCACCGCGCGCCCCGACGCGGCCACGACGGTCCTCGTGGACCTCGCGCCGGGCAACCACACGCTCGACGTGCGCCCCGAGCCCGGCACCAAGCTCATCAGCGCCGCGCAGCCGGTCCAGGTCGGCCGCTTCGAGGTGCAGCTCGACCCCGTGCCGGTGCTGACGGCCGGCGGCCGCCTCGACCTCGCCGGGACGCTCCTGTTCGAGGGCGCCCCCACCGAGCAGGAGGTCACGCTGCGCGTCCTTGCCGCCAAGGCGGTGGGACGCAGCGGCGCCGACGGCCGCTTCCACGTCTCCCTCATCCTCCCCGACGGGGTGCCGGTGGGACGCGCCGCCGCCATCCTGGAGGCCGCCGCCATCGGCTTGCAGGAGGAGGTCGGGTTGCGGGTGCAGCGCGAGGCCCGCCTCGTCCTCGACGTCCCGGCCCTGAGCTTCCAGGCGTTCGGCGCCACGCCCGTGTCGGTGCGCGGCGAGGGCGCCGTGCGCATCCGCGTGGACGGCGTCCTGGCGGAGCCGGGCCTCACCCAGGTCGAGACCGGGACGCTGCTGCTGCGCACCGTGCGCGTCGAGGCGGTCTCCCTGCCGTCCGGCGAGGGCGTCGCGCCCACCAGCGAGGTGCGGGACATCTTGGTGGTCAACCCCCTCACCGTGCTCGGCGTCCCCGCCCTCGCCATCGCGGGCACCGTCGTCGGCGTGCGGCTCCAGCGCCGGGCCCGGGCCGCCCGCGAGCACCGCTACCGCTTCCTCCCGCCGCCGCTGCGCATCCCCGCCCGGCTGCTGCGCCCCGACCTGCCGCCGGCCGTCCCGCGCATCCTCGACCCCGCCGAGGACCAAGCCATCGAGCTGCGGATGCGCCGCAGGGGGGCGTGGCAGGTGCGTGACGGCCGCGGCCTCCCCGTCATCGCCACCGTGGATGGCCGCTCCGTCACCATTCCCGTCGCGGCACTCGCGCCCGGCCTCCACCAGCTCCGTCTCGAGGATGGCCGCAGGAGCGTCACCGTCCCCGTGGCCGTGCAGCCCCTGCGCAGCGCCCTCGACGACGCCACCCGCCGCCTGGTGCAGCGCCTGCAGGGCAGCGAGGCGTTCGTGACGATGGAGACCCTCGAGTCGGCCCTCGCCGCCGCCGGCGCCGACCCCGCGCACGCGCAGCAGGTCCGGCAAGTGGCCGAGCACGGGCTCTACGCGGGGCCGCGCTGCGACCGCGCCGCCTTCCACGCCTTCTTCGAGGCGCTCGACCGGGCGCAGGCGGGCGCATGAGGCACCCAGTCGTCCTTGGCCTCGCCAGCCTGCTGCTCGCCGCCGGCCTCGCGCCCTACGCCCTCTTCGCCAGCCACGTCCTGGAGCGCGGCGACAACGTCATCCACGAGAAGTGGAGCTCCGACACCGCGCGGACGCCCCTGGTCCTGGCCGCCGTCGGCATCGCCGCCTTCGCCGCCTCCGGCGCGGTGGGCATGGCGGCGACGCGCGGCTCGCGCTGGCAGCCGCTCGCCGGGCTGGGCCTGCCGCTGGCCGCCGCCTGCGCCGTCGGGCTGCTTGCCTTCGAGGCCGGCCCCGCCGTCTTCGCGGCGGGCGGCACGGTGCTGGCCTGCTTCGTCGCCGCCGCCCTGGCCGCCACCCTCTTCGGGCGAGAGCAGGGGCCGCCGTGGCGCGTCGCCGTGCTGTCGTGGACCACCATCGGCACCCTGCTGACGCTGGCGGTCATGGCCTTCGGCGCCCTCGGCGTGCTGGAGAAGCAGTTGCCGCGCATCCCGTGGTCCTCCGTCCTCGCGGCCATCGCCCTCGCGGCCCTCATGCGCGCCATGGCCCGTCACGTCGCCCGCGCCGGGCAGGACCCCACCCCCGCCGCGCTGCCGCACCAGCAGGTCCGCGTCCGCCTCGACGACGAGGGCATCCGCTCCGTCGCCGAGCGCCTCCACCCCTACATCGAGGAGGGCCGCAACGGCGCGGACTACGACCACCTCACGGCGGAGCTGGCCCGCCGCACCGGCGGCGCCGCCACCGACCGCCTCAAGCCGCCCTTCACCCCCAGCCTGCCGCCTGCCCCGATGGCCCTGGCCGCTTCCCTGCGCGCCGCCGCCTTCGCCGCCCCGGTCGCGCTCCTGCTCCCCGACCCGCCGTGGGCGCTGGCCGTGCCGCTCACGCTCTTTGGGTTGCTTCTGCCCGCGACCCGCTCCACGCTGCTGCCGCGTGGCGAGCCACTGCCTGCCGCCTGGTGGGCCGCCTCCGGCGCGCTGGCCGGCGCAGGCGGCGCGCTGCTGGTTTGGCTCATCGTGGGCAGCCCCGTCCTCGCCACGGCCGGCCTCGCGACGGCGCTTCCCTACCTCGGCATCGCCCTGTGGGCCCGCCGCCGCACCCTGCCGGAGGAAATCGCCTTCCTCCGCCGCGCCAAGGCGCACGCCATCGCCGGCCGGCGCACGGTGCAGGCGGTGCAGGGCGGCCTCGTCGCGGGGGCGTTCCTCTCCCTGCCCGCACTCCTCGCCGGACTGCCGCTGCTCATCGGTGTGGAGCTGCCGCAGCCGCCCCTCCAGTTCATCTTGGCCGGCGCGCTCGGGGGGGTGGCGTGGGCCCTCGCCGCCCTCGTGGCCGGGACCGCCGCCCGCGGCGCGCTGGGCACCCTCGACGGCGCCCACGAGCGGCAGGAGCAGGCCCGCCGCGAGCACCACCGCACGTTCCTGGAATCCCTGGAGGCAACCTGAGCATGGCAAACCGAGATGTCGAGAACGTCCTGGACACCGTCGCCCGCTACTTCGTGGGCCAGCGGCGCATCCTGGAGAAGGTCCTGGCGGGGGCGCTGGCGAACGGCCACATCCTCTTCGAGGACAACCCCGGCCTCGGCAAGACGCTGCTCGTGAAGGTGGTCAGCCGCGCCCTCGGCCTGGAGTCGCGCCGCATCCAGTTCACGCCCGACATGCTGCCCGCCGACATCATGGGCAGCAAGATCTGGAACCCGGCGACGCGCCAGTTCGAGCTGTTCAAGGGCCCCATCTTCACGAGCCTCGTGCTGGCCGACGAAATCAACCGCGCGCCTCCCAAGACCCAAAGCGCCCTGCTGGAGGCGATGGAGGAGCGCCAGGTCACCATCGAGGGCCAGACCATCCCCATCCCGCCGCCGTTCATCGTCCTGGCGACGCAGAACCCCATCGAGCAGGAGGGCACCTACCCGCTGCCCGAGGCGCAGATGGACCGCTTCCTGCTCCGCCTCTCCACCGGCTACCCCGCCGACCTCGCCGCCGAGCGCGAGATCCTGCGCCGCCGCGTCGCGTGGCAGCAGGAGGACCCCAGCAAGACCGTGCCTGCGTGCTGCGACGCCAAGACCTTCCGCGCCTGGCAGGCGACCGTCGAGAAGGACATCTTCGTGCACGACTCGATGCTGGAGTACATGGCCGCCCTGGTGCGCAAGGTCCGCGAGCACCCCAAGGTGGAGGTCGGCCCCTCGCCCCGCGGCAGCCTCGCCCTGCTGCGCGTCAGCCGCGCGCTCGCCTTCGTGCGCGGCCGCGGCTACGTGACGCCCGACGACATCGTCGACGTCGCGGTGGACGTCCTGGCGCACCGCACCATCGTCGAGGTCGACCAAGTGCTGGAGGGCATGACCGGCGCCCGCGTCGTCAGCGAGGTCGTCAAGAGCCTGGCGCCGCCCCGCGCGACGCTGCCCCCGGTGCGTTGAATGCCTCCCTTTGAAACCACGAATTTCACGAA
>JBHELM010000214.1:0-9508 GCA_046352715.1 Thermoplasmatota archaeon
AGGACTTCCGCAGCGGCGTGGAGGCCAGCGGCACCACTGGCTCCGACAACCCCTTCGACGACGCCTGCCCCCTCGAGGGGAATTTCCTCTACTGCAGCATGAGCTACGCCACCCTTGGCGCCGCCGTCGGCGACACCATCACGGCCGTCCACATCATCAGCTACGCAGGCAGCGCCCAAGACGTCGCCCCGGGCGGCACCTATGCCGAGGAGACTGCAAACGCCGGCCTTGGGGGCGGCCTCCCCACTGGCACCGACTACGTCCTGACCGGCGGCACCCCCTCGGGACCCATCCGCCTCAACGTCACGACGGCCGAGTTCTCCGCCGGCCTGACCGCGCCGGTCCCCACCAACGCCACCTACGTCTACGCCTGGAACAACACGTTCGCCTCGGTCAACGTCACGGCGGACGCCCAGGTGGACGGCGGCAACGCCACGGTCACCGTGGTGGACGACCACAACCGCACCGTCGCCTCCATCAGCGTCACCGCCACGACGCGGGCCTCCGTGCTGGTCCCTGCCGCCTCCAAGGGCCCATGGACCGTGACCCTGAACTACACCGCCTTCAAGGGTCGCCTGAACGTCACCATCCTGCCCCCGCCGGCGCCGACGGTCACCGTGACCCCCACGGTGACCGGGTCCGCGACGGCAAGCTTCAGCAGCACGACCCCAACGGCCTCCACCACGAGCACGACGAAGACCCCGGCCCTCGGCCTGCTGGCGCTCGTCGGCCTCCTCGCGGCCGCCGCCGTCACGGTCCGCCGCCGCCTGTAGCGCCGAAACCCCTTCAAGCGCCCCGCCGTCGCGCGCCCGTGAAGCGGACCGTCCCCCGCGTCGAAGGCGCCGCCCGCGCCGTGGCCCGGGGGGAGCTCATCGGCCTCTCCGCCACCGTGGCCGCCTCCACCGACCCGGGCCTGGTGGGCTTGGCGGGTCGCGTCGTGGACGAGACGCTCCGCACCCTCACGCTGCGCCGCGCCGACGGCCGCGAGGTGCGCGTCGGGAAGGCGGAGAGCACGTTCGAGTTCGCCACGCCCAGGGGCCCGGTGCGCGTCCCGGGGGCGGCCATCGAGTTCCGGCCCGAGGACAGGACGAAGAAGGTCAAGTGAGCCCCGGGAAAGACGCCCACGAACCGCGGAGGCCACGGAGAGCGCGGAACTTGTCCTTCTGTGGGCTGCGCGACCTCCGCGGTTCGTGGGTCGGCACTCAGAGGAAACACTCCTCGCCCGCGCCAGGGCCGATGCTGCCAGGCCGCGTCCCCGAACGGTGGGCATGGGCCCGCGTGGCCAGGTCCGCCCACTCCGCCTCCGCGAGGTCACGCTGGAGCGCCGCGAACAGCTCGTCCTCCCCGAAGCGGACGTGCCGGCGCAGCAGGTCGCCCAACTCCAGCTGCACGCCGCTGTCGCCCTGGGCAAGCGAGGCCGCCACCGCGCGGATGTCGGCGTGCTCCCGCAGCAGGCGGCCGCGCAGGGCCGCGTCGCGCAGGAACGGGGCGACCGCCGTCTCCTCCTCGGCGAGGTGGTGCGCGAGGACCGCGTCGTGGTAGAGCAGGAAGCGGCGGCGGGCCGTCGCGGCGTCCACGCGCGGGTCCCCGCCGCGCAGCCGGCGCGCGTGCAGGAGCAGCGTGTGGTGGTCGCGGCTCAGGTCGTGCAGGGCCGGATGCCGCTTCACGGGCGAGCGGATGGCTTGCGCCGGTTCAGGTTTTTCGGGTTGGCTTCGCACCCGACCCTCCGCCGGGGACGCCGAGACCCTGTAGAATCTGCGAAAATCTGCGGGTCGTCGGGGGAATCACCTTCCGTCCACCTGCATCAAAGCCTCGGCGTTCTCGGGTCTGCGGATGGGCAGAGTGGGTTCAGGCCACCAACAGGTTCCGCACGACCGCCATCGCGTCCTCCACGACGGCGTCGATGTGCCGGTCGGAGTCGATGACGGTGAACCGCCCGGCGTCCCGCTTGGCCAGGGCGAGGTAGGTCTCCTGCACCTGCCCCAGGAACGCCGCCTTCTCGTAGGGGGTGGTGGCGCCGCGGCCCTGCACCCGGCGGACGGCGGCCTCGGGGTCGCAGGTGAACAGCAGGACGCGGTCGGGGGGCGGGCACCACGGCTCGTGCAGCCCCTGGAGGAACGGCAGCGCCTCCAGCGGGGCGGGGAACGTCCCGGCGCGGGCCAGCGTCACCCCCTGGTAGGCGTAGGTGGAGTGGACGTAGCGGTCGCACAGGACGTGCCGGCCCGCGGCGCGCCACCCCTCGACCTCCTGGACGTGGCGGGCGCGGTCGGCGAGGAACAGGAACGTGGTGGCGAGCGGGTCCCATTTCTCCTCGACGGAGCGCCGCACCCAGTCGCCCGTCACCGTCGCGGTCTCCTCGCGGGTGGCGGCCACGTCGGCGCCGCCGGCGCGCAGGGCCTCGGCGATGCGGGCGATGCAGGTGGACTTGCCGGAGCCGTCGATGCCCTCGAAGGCCACCAGCTTGCCGCGGCCTTTCGCCGGGGATTGGGGGTCCTGGCCAGTCGCTGGGGGGACGGGCGCCATCTACCCGAGGTGGCTGTGGACGCCGCAGTACCTGGAGCCGAGGCGGGGCGTGTTCTGGCAGGGGTCGCCGAAGGGGTCGAGCGCGATGCAGACCGTGCGCGGCGCGGCGGCGGAGCCGGCGGGCACCCGGGGGGACTTGGCGGGCCGGGGGGCGGCGCGCCGGGTGGTCTTCTTGGAGGACTTGGCCGCCGTCTTGGCGGTCTTGCGCGCCTGCGCGGGGGCGGCCCTGCGGGTGGCCTTGGCCGTCTTCTTCGCGGCCTTCTTGGAGGGCTTGGAGCGCTTGGCGGGCGGCATGGGGACCTGGAAGGGGCATTCCCGATTCCACTTAAAAGTCAGGCCCCTTGCCTGCCCCCGTGCCTGGGCGCACCTTCGAGCAGTTCACGGTCGGGGAGCGCATCGAGCACCGCGCCCAGCTCCCGGTGACGATGGCGGACAACGTCGCCTTCTGCCGCCTGACCCTCAACGCCCAGCCGCTCCACCTCGACGAGGCCGCCGCCCGCCGGGCCGGCTTCCCGCATGTCCTCGTCAACGGCCTGCTCACCTTCTCCGCCTGCGTCGGCGCCAGCGTCGAGGACACCACCGCGGGCACCCTCATCGCGAACCTGGGCTACCAGGACGTCGAGCACCCCGAGCCGGTCTTCCCCGGCGACACCCTGCGCTTCTCCACCCAGGTGCTCGACAAGCGGCCCAGCAGCAAGCCGGGCCGGGGCGTCGTGACCTTGGCCCACAGCGTCCACAACCAGCACGGCCGCGAGGTGTGCCGCTTCAAGCGCACCGTGCTGGTGCGCGCGGGGGCCGCCTGATGGCCGCCCGCTTCCGCAGCGTGCTCTACACCCCCGGCGACCGCGGCGACCGCCTGCAGAAGGCGTGGCACGACGGCGCTGCGGACGTGGTGTGCGCCGACCTGGAGGACGCCGTGGCCCCCGCGCGGAAGGCCGAGGCCCGCCGCACCACCCTGGAGGCCCTGCTCATCGTCGGCAAGAGCCCCAGCCAGCGCGCCGTCCGCACCAGCCCGTGGGGCAGCGACGCCTTCCTCGCCGACGTCGACGCCGTCCTGGAGGGCAAGCCCGACCTCCTCGTCCTGCCCAAAGTCACCACGGCGCAGCAGGTGCGGGACGCGCAGCAGCACGTCGCCCACCTCTGCAAGGAGCGCAAGCAGCCCGCCCCCCGCCTCATCCCCATCCTGGAGACCGCCCTCGGCGTCCTCAACGCCCGCGAGGTCGCCGCCGTCCCCGGCATCGCCGCCGTCTGCTTCGGCGCCGAGGACCTTGCCGCCGACGCCGGGATGCGCCGCACCCCCACCAACCAGGAGGTCGCCACCGCGCGGCAACTGGTGGTCCTCGCCTGCGCCGCCGCCGGGGTCCCGGCCATCGACATGATCACCGCCGACTTCCGCGACCTCGGCCGCACCGCCCTGGAGGCCGCCGAGGCGCGCAGCTTCGGCTTCAGCGGCAAGATGTGCATCCACCCCGCGCAGGCGGTCGCCATCCACCAGGCGTTCGCCCCGACCCCCGTGGAGGTGGCGTGGGCCCGCCGCGTCCTGGCCGCCGTCGAGGCCAGCGGCGTCGCGGAGGGCGGCGTCACCGTGGTGGACGGGCACATGGTGGACGTGCCGGTGATCCGGCAGGCGGAGCGCATCCTGGCGCTGGTTTAGAGACATTGAGTCCCGGATTCGCTCCGCGCTGGGCCGTTGGCCAGGAGGGCAAACACAGATTCCACAGATTTCACAGAGAAGTACCTGTTCTGTGCAATCTGTGGAATCTGTGTTTGCCCTTGCAAGCGAACGAAAACGATGCCAAAGGCAAAGAGAACCTTCCCAACGACGCGCGCCGATGCAAGCGACCCTTCGGGATGTGCTCCGAAAGGCCAAAGACCCATTCCGCCCCCTCGGAGCGCATGACCCCCCGGCTCCTCTGCCTGCTCGCCCTCGCCCCGCTCCTGGCGGGCTGCTTCGACGCCTGCGACCCGCAGCCGCCGGTGAGCGCCCGCGGCGTCGGCGCCTCCACGCCCTCCAGCGGCGGCGACGGCGGTGCCCTGGCGACCCTCACCGTCACGCAGGAGCCGGGCGGGCCCGGGCTGGCCGACGCGGGCGTCGTCTTCTTCTGGGGCGACGAAGACAGCGCGGCGGCGCTGCGCGGGGAGCGTCCGGTCGTCCACGTCGGCGCGGAGGCCGGCAGCGCCTCGGCCGAGGTGGACGTCGGCACGGGCGGCCCCGCCCCGCCGGCCTACACCACGACGCTGCCGCTGCGCACTGGCCCGGACGGGACCGTCACGGCGCGCCTGCCGAAGGACCGCATCGTGGGCGTGGTGGCCGCCGCCGACGGCTGGACGGAAGAATGGATTCCCGCCTTCGCCACCGGCAGCGCCGGCGAGGCCGCGCTCCGCCTGCCCCTCTACCGCGAGCGCCTGGAGGTGGACCTCACCGGCACCCTGGACCGCGCGTCCGCCAGCACCGCGCTCCTGCTGGGGAACAGCCAGGCGCAGTGGTACCCGCAGGACGTCCAGCTCGGCAAGGCCACCGGCGCGACCGCCGGCTACCTCGCCCGCCTCGTCTCCCTCGACGCCACCCTCAACTGGAGCAACGAGCCCCTCTCGTTCGGCGACCTCGCCCTCGCCGTCGGCCCCGCTGGCGGCGAGCCCGCCGTGGTGCAGGACAGCAGCGGCGATGTCGCCCCCGGCGACCGCACCCAGTCCCTCACGCTGGACGGCGACCGCCTCGGCGCGTCCGGGCTGCCGGGGGCGCGCCACCTCCTCGCCGGCCCCGCCACGCGCACCGCCTACGTCGGCCCGCTGGGGGTCCCCTACAAGCTGCACCTCACGCTCACGATGGACCGCGCGCAGGCGTTCCGCTCGCAGTGCGACGGGACGGTGGACGTCCACGCGGGTGCGCACGCCTCCCCGGCGGCCGGCCTGCTGCTCGCCGTCGGGCTGCTGGGGACGGCATCCCTGGCGCGCAGGAGACGCTAGGCCAACCACGGGAATCCAGGGGAGAAGCGGAAGAAGCGGGAAGGAGACGCGGGTGAGTTGCTACTTGGGGGCGCCCAGCAGGCGGCGGGCCGCCGGCCGGTTGCGGATGGGGCCCTTGCCGCCGGGGGAGGCGCGGGCGCGGACCTCCTTCATCTTGCGGGCCTTGGCCAGCGCGCGCAGTTGGGCAGGGGTCGCCTTGCGCTTGCCCTTCTTCGCGGACTTCTTGGCGGACTTGCGGGTCGATTTCTTGGCGGGGGCCATGAGGCACCGCGCAGGAACCCCGCCGTGCGCTTAACGCCCTTCCGATTTCAATCGCGGTCTCGCAGCGCCTCTGCGCGCTTGCCAGCAGGACGCTTATCTAGCGGCCCTTCATCGGCGGATTCCAGCCGGTGCACTGCATGTCCCGCCCCCTCGTCGCCCTCCTGGCCCTCGCGGCCCTGAGCCTCCTCGCCCTGCCCGCTGCGGCCCAGGGCGCAAGCGGCTCCCTCACCATCTCCGGCCTGGCCAGCGACGTCACCAGCAACCAGACCCAGGCCGTCGTGCCCTTCACCGTCCAGGTCAACCTCGGCCAGACCACCTGCGTCGGCGGCACCGGCGCGTTCAAGGTGGACCTCACCGCGACCCGCGGCGCCGGCAACGCCACCGTCGAGGTGCAGCCGGCCAGCCTCACCTTCCAGGTCCCGCAGGGCCAGGTCTTCACCGGCGCCTACAGCAGCAGCGGCGGCGCGGTCCTCGTCGTCAAGCCCGGCCTGGTGCGCCAGAACACCACCGTCCCCGTCACCGTCAAGGCGGCCACCACCGTCACCTGCAGCGTCCCCGGCGCCGGCATGGCCCCCGGCGCGCTGTCGGCGGAGGGCAGGACCACCCTGCGCTTCACCCCCGTGAGCGAGGAGGTCGCCAACGGCCCCTCCGAGGCGCTGCCCGGCCTGGAGCTTCCCGCCCTCGTCGCCGCCGTCGGCCTGGCCGCCGCCTTCGCCGCCCGCCGCAAGGCGTGAGTTGGCGACCACTTTTCCTCTTCCGTTTCTTCTTGTTTTTCTGTGTCCCGTTCTCCCCACTGGAACACAGATTCCACAGATTGCACAGAGGAAGTTTCGTTGCGACTCTGACAAAACACCCCTAAAATCGGTGGAATCTGTGCAATCTGTGTTTCCGGCGGGAGAACGCCGTGACCATCCACCACGAAACGAATCAGGACTTCCTCTTGCCCGACGCCGCCGCCAGCCAGGTCTGGATACGGTTGCGCAGCGACGCGAACTTCAGCTCCGAGTGGACGTCCGCCTCGTCGATGCCGAAGGCGAAGTCGTAGCCGTGCCCGAGCGCCTCCGCCTGCTCCTGCGGCATCCCCGTCCCGGGGGTGCGGACGAAGACCAGGACCGTGAAGCAGCGCTCCATCTGGTGGAGCTGGAGGGCGTCGAAGGCGAGCGCCTTCATCTCCGTGGGCGTGACGCTGGAGGCGACGATGTCGAGCACCAGCATGGCGCGGTTGTCGAGCTCGAGGACGAGGTCCGCCTGGTGCGCCGCGGCGTGGCCGGCCTGCAGGGGGACCACGACGTTGCGCTGGGTGTGCACGACGCCGTCGGCCCACGTCGGGTTGAGGTGGAACGTGGTGCCGGTGGGGTGCTGCATCTTGGAGCCCTTGGCGCCCAGGTCCTTGTAGAGCCCCTCGGCCAGCACGGCGCGGGCCAACGGGAGGGCGGCGCCGTCCTGCATGGGCTGGAACGCCACTGCGGCGACCGCCTTCTGCTCGACCGGGTCCGCGTCGGGCCGCGGGGCCGGCCGCCGGCTCTCCGGCGCGCCCAGCGGGATGGGGCGGCCGTCCCTGGGGCGCAGCGGCTCGGTGATGACCACCACGTCGTCCTGCAGCAGCGCGTCGAGGGACCTGCGTCCGGGGCCGTCGAGGGTCTGCTGCGCGGCGGGCGGCGCGGCCCCGGGGTCGGTCCCGTCGTCCGTGCCCTTGCTGGCGCGGGCCTGCTTGACGGCCTTGAACCCGGTCTTGCCCATCAGGTCGCCCTTCAGGGTCTTCTTCACGATGCGCACGGTGGCACGGTCCCGGCACGGCCACGCCCCCGCGAAGGAGGGCCCGGCCTGTGCATCCCAAGGCGGTCCACGGGCCGCGCGTCCTTAGGGTTTTTCGTCGAGCACTTCAAGTGCTCCCGCGCCCCGCGCTCTCCTGGAAATGACCCTTGTGGGCATAACCGTAAATAGGGACCCCCCCTGACCAATTCTAACCACGAAACGCCAAGAGGAGCCCTCCTGGGCGAGCCTTGGGCTTTTCGGGCTACTACTTGGAGGCTACCACATGGCAAAGGGACTTGATGTCGGCACGATGAACATCATCGCCGCCGAGCGCCACGGCGACAAGACCACGCTCACCCAGCAGCGCAACTCGTTCGTTGAGATCGAGTACAGCGATGTTGCAGAGAAGATGCTCGCGCGCAGCGACGTCCTCTACATCAAGAAGGACAACCAGGTGTTCATCGTCGGCGAGGACGCCCTCAACTTCGCGAACATCTTCAACACCGCGACCCGCCGCCCGATGCAGAAGGGCATCCTGTCGCGCGACGAGAAGTCGGCCATCCCGATGATCCGCCTGATCATCGAGCGCCTGGTCGGCACCCCGAAGGAGTCCGGCGAGCTGCTGTACTACACCAGCCCCGCCCGCCCCGCGGACTCGCCCAACCAGGACGTCCTGTACCACCAGAAGACCATCGAGTCGATCCTGCGCAAGCTGGACTACACCCCCCGCGTCATCAACGAGGGCATGGCCGTCGTCTACTCGGAGCTGGCGGACAACCAGTTCACCGGCATCGGTGTCTCGTTCGGCGCCGGCATGACCAACATGTGCGTCTCGCACTACGGCCTGCCGGTCATGACCACCGCGGTCGCCCGCGGCGGCGACTGGATCGACCAGCAGGTCGCTGAGGCCACCGGCCACAGCAAGGACCGCGTCACCGCCATCAAGGAGCGCGAGTTCGAGATCAACCCCGAGAACCCGCAGGGCGAGGTCCAGTCGGCCCTCACTATCTACTACGACAACCTGGTCACCTACGCCATCAACACGCTGAAGCGCGAGATGGTCAAGGCGAAGGTCGAGGAGGGCCTCACCCTCCCGGTCGCCATCACCGGCGGCACCGCGTCGTGCAAGGGCTTCAAGGACCTCTTCGAGCGCCGCATCTACGAGGCCAACCTCCCGGTGGAGATCTCGAAGGTCAAGATGGCCCGCAGCCCGCTCTACAGCGTCGCCATGGGCACCCTCGTCGCCGCTCGCGCCGAAGAGGCCGAGACCCTCGAGGAGCTCGTCGCCGTCGACAGCAAGAAGTAAGGGCATCGGACTAGGCCACCCGAGGATGCACCATGTCAGACCTTGAGAACCGCTACAGCACGTTGTTCGGCAACGAGACCTCGAAGGGCCGCCTGCAGGGAGGATTCTTCCTCCTCGCGGCCGGCGTGCTTCTCGGGGTGGCCGCCCTCATCCTCTTCTTCGTCGCCGTCGCCAACGCGGCCGACAAGACCCTCTACTACAACCTGATGAAGGCCGGGCTCACGCTCGGCCCCGTCGGGCTGGCCATGATCAGCTTCGGCGGCAGCCTCGCGCTGCCCACCAAGACGAGCATGCGGGTGTTCGGGTACGTCGGCCTGGGCCTGACCCTGGTGGCCAGCCTGCTCTTCTTCCTGCACTACCCGACCCACTTCAACGTGGCGTCGAAGGGCTCGAAGCTGGCGGACTACATGCCGCTGGACGTCGCGGTCTTCGCGTTCGGCTTCGTGATGATGGTCGCCGCCAACGTCTCCAGCATCGTCGGCTTCTACCTGGGCCGCACCACCGTGGCCCAGGGCGAGGCGGGCGAGGAGGAGGACATCTACGGCCCCGGCTACGAGATCCCGGACTGGGTCGTGGAGCGCGACATCGAGTACGCCATGAAGAAGTACGGCGTCGAGTGGGGCGAGGGCTCGCTGGCCAAGGGCGACAAGTCGCTGGTGGTCAACGTGGCCGACTCCATGGGCACCGGCTTCGTGG
>JBHELM010000215.1:0-4774 GCA_046352715.1 Thermoplasmatota archaeon
TCTGAACCCTGCTCACCGTGGGACAGTTCCACATTCTTTTCCGCGTAATCCTCCCGCACGAGGAGATTGAGTGTCTCACGGAACGGAAAGGCCGACGTCTTGACTTCCACATTCACGAAATCCATCTGCCCCTTGTTGGTCCCGACCATGTGCTTTCGCCAATCGCCAAAGAACCACTGTGCAAAAGCGAACTCGCCCAGGATTCCTGTGACATCATCCACTGGGGACGCTCGCGTCCGACGGACCCGCACCAAGGGTGCCAAGCGGCTTGCCTCTTCTTTCATTTCGCTGGAAACGAGAACGGTTGGATAGGTCCGCGCAGAAGCGAAAGCCTCCCCTTTATGTCCAGGTCATCCTGGATGTCTCGTCGACGAGGGCAAACTCGATTGAACCAGGAACGCCCGCAATCATCAGCGGGTGGGCGACAACCTTGGAAGTCGATGCCGCTCCGTTGCGGGATTTCGGTTCAAAATTCGGCGGTAAGGGCGGATACCGCTGCTTCCACATTCCCATCCATCAACTTCGCGATATGGCCACGTTCAAGACGGCGTATGACGCGTTGAAAGTCTAGCCCGACGCGTCCATCTCGCGGTGGAAGGATGCTCTACGTTTGCAAAGAGGATCGCGCAGGCGCACGCTGCACCAGGTGGTCGAGGCGGCTCTCCGGCCGCGGCTCGCGCAGCAGGAACTGCTCCCGGATGATGGCGAGCGACTCGCGCTGGCCCGGCCACGGCAGGCGGCGGTGCGCCTCCTCGGGCGCCACCCACGCGAACTCGGTGTGCTCGCCCGACAGCCGCACCTGGGCGTCCGGCGCGACCTCGGCGGCGAAGACCGGCGAGAGGACGATCTGGTCCGTGGCGGCGAGATAGAAGCGGTTGACGAAGCTCGCGTGGTAGAAGTGCAGCGGCCGCAGCCCGGTCTCCTCGAACAGCTCGCGCGCCGCCGCCGCGTAGGCGGTCTCGCCGGGCTCCAGGTTGCCGGAGACCATCTGCCAGGTCCCGCCGAGCAGGATGTGCGGCGCGCGTTTCATCATCAGCCACTCCTCTCCGTCGGTGCCCCCGGGACGGCGCCAGACGTGGCAGTCGACGAAGCGGGCGCAGATCTCGGGCATTTCAGCGCCAGGCGGGGGGCGGAGCAGATGGGACAGGGAGGCGCGCCTCGCCCTCGGGGGAGACCTTGCAGAGGATGGCGCCGACGAGGGTCACTGCCTGCACCGGGGGCAGCAGCGCCCCGACGAGGCCGCGCACGAAGGCCGCCTGCGTGTCCCCCGCCTTGGCGCGGCCGTAGGCGAGGAACGCCATCACGGAGCCGGCGGCCACCAGCAGGCCGAGCACCAGGAAGAGCGCGAAGAGGATGGGCGGCTCGGCCTCCACGCTGGACCTGCCCAGCCGGGCGACCAAGGTGCCGAACAGTGTCCCGTAGAGCAGCAGCAAGGCCGCGCCGACCGCCTGCAGGATGCCCCCGACGAGCAGCAGGATGGTGCCGGCCTTCAGCAGGCCGGAGGGAGGGTCCATGGCCCCCGCATGGCGGTTGGCTTTACTTGAAGCGAACCCTGCGCCTACGCGCCCACGAGGCCGGCGACGCGCTCCAGCGCCACGCGGCAGTCGGCGGCGGAGACGTTGCGGTGGGTGACGAAGCGCACCACCGGGTCCGCGCCGCGCGCCCCGATGAGCACGCCCTGCTTCCTGCACGCGGTGATGAAGGCGGCGGCGTCCATGCCGGTGCCGGAGACGTCGGCCATGAACATGTTGGTCTCGACCGACTTGAGGTCGACCTGGAGGCCGGGCAGGTCCGCGAGCCCCTTCGCCAGCCGCTTGGCGTTGGCATGGTCGTCGGCGAGGCGGTCGATGCCGGTGTCGAGCGCGACGATGCCCGCGGCGGCGATGTGGCCCGCCTGCCGCATCCCGCCGCCAAGGACCTTGCGGGCGAAGCGGGCCTTGGCGACGAAGTCGGCGCTGCCGCAGACGAGGGAGCCCACGGGCGCGCTCAGGCCCTTGCTCAGGCAGACCATGACGGAGTCCGCGCCCTTGCACAGCGCGGCGGCCGTGGTCTTGCGGGCGATGGCGGCGTTGAAGACGCGGGCGCCGTCGACGTGGAGCTTGGCGCCCCGCCCGTGCGCGGCCTCGGCGATGGCCTTGCCCTGCGCGGCGCTCCAGGTCCGGCCGCCGGAGAAGTTGTGCGTGTTCTCGACGGCGATGGCCTTGACCTCCGAGAAGTGTGGGTCGCGCGGCAGGAAGAAGCGCTGGACGTCGGCGGGCGCGAACGTGCCGTCCCGGCTCGCCACGGTCTTGAGGGTGACGTTGGAGAGCAGCGCCGCCGCGCCGCCCTCGTAGAGGCTGATGTGGCAGGTCTCCTCGCACACCACCGCCCCCGAGCGGCCGGAGTGGACCCACAGCGCGGCCTGGTTGCCCATCGTACCGGTGGGGACGAACAGCGCCGCCTCCATGCCGAGCAGCTTCGCCGCCTTCTCCTGGAGCCGCAGGACGGTGGGGTCCTCGCCGTAGACGTCGTCCCCCACCTCCGCCTCCGCCATCGCCCTGCGCATCGCGTCCGTGGGCTGGGTCACGGTGTCGCTGCGGAAATCCAGGACGGCGGGCGTGCTCTTGCGGGCCACGCGGCGCGCAGGCGGGCGCGGGGGTTTAACGTGCGCGGCGCAGGCCGTGCCACGCCAGCCAGGGGCTCGCTGCGAGGAAGCTGGCCGCGAAGAGGTAGAACGCCAGCGCCGACAGGGCGGGCGCCTCGGCCCCGCGCGCTCCGCCGTAGGTCGCGTTCGCCACCGCCACCAGCCAGCCCCCAGCCACCGCGAAGAGGGCGGCGAGGAGCAGGAACAGCCAAGTCTGTGCAGCGGGGCGCGGCGCGGGGGGAGGTCCAGGGGGCCGCAAGTAGGAGCGCCCCTCCATCGCCTCCGCGACGGGCCCGTCCAGCTCGGGGTCGTAGGCCCACGGGTCCGGCTTGGGGTCACGCCACGCCGCGACGGCCCACCACGCAGCGGCCGCCGCCGCGTAGGCCACCAGCAGGAGCAGCAGGAGGGGAGGCAGGCCGAGGCGGACCGTGAAGGCCGCGACCACCAGCAGGCCGACCGCGAGGGTGACGTGGTGGCGGGCGCGCTGCCGTGCCGTGCGCCTCTCCATGCTGCGCAGAAACGTCCGGCGCGGAAAAGGGAGTTGAACGGCTCAATCGAGGAGGCCGGGCGCCGTGGGCGCGTGGTCCCCGTGGTCGTCGTGCCCAGGCCGCATCCGGTTCGAGGGCGCCTCGTCGCGGCGGGGGCCGACCCAGCGGCCGACGTCCTGGTCCCACCGGAGCTCCTCCCAGGTCGCCTTCCTGCCATCGTGCATGCGGGGCATGCATCCATGTTGCTCCGCAGGGGAATATAGCCCTCTCCGTGAAGGTAGAAAAGCGCCCCCCGGTCCCCTTCATGGCGGCAGCGGGGCGGCTGGGTCCAGCCCCTCCAGGATGACGAGGCGGCTCCGGCTCGATGTCAGCCGCAGCGGCAACACCTTGCGGTACTCCTCGGAAGTGTACCATGCCCGCGCCGCCGCGACGCTCGGGAACTCCAGGAGGACAGTCCGGTGCAGGTCCCAGCCCGGCTCCAGGTGGTCCTGCGCCCCGCCGCGCACGACGTAGCGACCGCCATGCGCCAGCACGGTGGGGGCGGCCCTGGCACGGTACTCCTTGTAGACCTCGGGGTCGGTCACCTCGACGTCGACCAGGACGAAGGCGGGCTTGGCCACGCCCGGCGCAGGGGGAGAGCCGGCTTAAGGCTCCCCGCGTCAGTCCTCGTCTTCCTCTTCTTCCTCGCGCCAGTACAGGAAGGCGTCCTCGGCGGCGTGCGCGTGCAGGAGACGCTCCATGTAGGCCCGTTCCGGAGTCACGGCGCCCAATCGGTGTCTGGGAGGGTTGACCGTTGCGGCCAAACTCTAAAGAGACACTGCAAGGGAAGCGGGGGTTCTGGTCGAGAGGGCGGCGGCCTGCGCATGCGCTTCAGCCATGCTGGCATCTGGGTCCCGTTTTGTAAATGCCAGCCATGTGCCAGTCCGCCCATCGCATCGCCCGGGTTCGCATTGGCCAGTACATTCTTAGCGCCCGCCCTCGGTGAGGGGCGCATGGGCATGCCGCGGCAGTTCCTGTCTGACCTCCAGGGCTCGTCCCATGTCCGTCGCCTCCTCCTCGCCTCCGGTTCCTCCCAATTCGTGGCCGGATTGCTCATCCCCGCGTTCCCGTTGCTCATGCGGGGGCGCAACCTCAGCTTCCTGCAGATTGGCGGCGTCTTCAGTGCCATCGCCCTCAGCAGCATCGGCGTCCAGTTGCTCGCCGGCCGCCACAGGCGGATCTTCGCCCGGCCGGGCATCGTCATCGCCCTCCTGTTGGTGTCGGCGGCGATGCTGCCGTTCTACCTCGTGGCGGACACGCCGCTCGGGTTCATGCTCGTCAACGGCGCCTCGGCGTGGGCTTCCGCCGCCGCAGGGCCGGGATTGAACGCGCTCATCGCCCAAGCCGGCGGCGAGCGGCCCGCGACCTTCTACGCCTACTTCGGGACCGTCAGCAGCTTCGTCTACGCCTTCGGGGTCGTCGCGGGCGGCCTCCTGCTGGGTGCCGGCTTCGCCCCCGCCTTCGTGCTGGCGGGCATCCTCTCCGCCGGCTGCGCCGCGGCGTTCGCGTGGTCCTTCTGGAAGGAGCACCGCAAGGCTACTGCTGCCACGTCGGCCACACCCCCTGCCCCCGTCGCCCCCGCTTCGCCCACTGCGGTTGCCGCCGCTGCACAGGGCATCCTTCC
>JBHELM010000216.1:0-5801 GCA_046352715.1 Thermoplasmatota archaeon
GGGCGAAGACGGCGTTGGGGTCGCAGGCGGCGTCGAGGTCGCGCCAATGCCTCTCCATGATGCGGGCCTCGCGGTCGAGGCGGTTCAGGTCGGGGCGGTCGGCGAGCGCGGGATTGCCCGCGGGCTGCACCCCCATGGCGACCTCCAGGGTGCCCAGCCAGGCGTCGGCGTCGCTGGCGTTCTGCACGACCAGGACGTTGGGGACGTAGACGTACAGGCCCGACGCGGGGACCCAGGGCCCCAGGAGGATGAGCCCGGCAAGGGCCGCCGAGGCTGCGCCGAAGGTTGATTGCATCTCTCCCACCGATCGCAACTCGGCTTCCTCGGAGGATAAGGATCAGCGGCAAGGTTGAAGATGGCCTCCATCCGCGCCGATGCGCGGCGCCGCGCCGGCACCCTCCCTGCCCCGCCGAGGCCCAGACTGGGCTCCTGCATGTTCCCTATTAGAACTCTCACCTGGAACCCTAAGAAGCAGGGGCGCGGAGGGGAGGCCGAGGCAAGTCCCATGGCGAAGCTGTCCTCCCACTGGCTTGAAGCGCCCGAGACGACCAAGGGGCACGACCCCAGGACCTCGGCGCCCCAACTGCTGTCCATCATCCAGAGCCTGCCCGACGTCATCTTTCGCTGCGAGAAGCGCGCCGACGGCAAGATCTACTGGACCCTGAACGAGGGCCGGCTCGCCGAGGAGTTCCACCTCACGACCGACGCCATCAAGGACAAGCCGCTCGAGGCCCTCTTCCCGCCCGAGACCGCCGCCAGGCTGCTGCCCGAGTTCGAGCGCGCCTTCCGGGGCGAGGGCCGCGAGTTCACCAACGAGCTGTTCGGCCGCCACTTCAAGCACTAC
This sequence comes from Thermoplasmatota archaeon, assembly GCA_046352715.1. Taxonomy (GTDB): domain Archaea; phylum Thermoplasmatota; class E2; order JACPAO01; family JAHFTW01; genus JAHFTW01. The sequence goes on from JBHELM010000216.1 coordinate 845, forward strand.
CCGCAGCCGGTCTTCGGCCCCGGCGGCAAGGTGGTCGCCGTCATCGGCTTCATCTCCGAGGTCACCAGCCTCGTCAAGGCGGAGCAGGCCATCAAGGCGCTCAACGCCGAGCTGTCCGAGAACGTCGACGAGCTCGCGGCGGCGAACCGGGAGCTGGACGCGTTCAGCGCCTCGGTGTCGCACGACCTGCGCACGCCCCTGACCGCCATCGACAGCCACGCCCAGGTGCTGCAGGAGGCCGAGGGGCCGCGCCTCACCGACACGGGCCGGCGCTCGCTGGAGAAGGTCCGCACCGCCGTCCGGCAGATGAACCTCCTCATCCAGGAAATCCTCCAGCTCTCCCGCTCCACCTCGGCGCCGCTCAAGAGGGAGCCCGTCGACCTGGGGAGCCTCGCCCGCACGCTCGCCATGGACCTCCCGCAGCCGCCGCCCGGGCGGAGCGTGGAGTGGGTCATCGCGCACGGCCTGGTCGCCGACGCCGACCCGCAGTTGGTCCGCGCCGTCCTGCAGAACCTGCTCGGCAACGCCTGGAAGTACTCGTCCAAGCGGGAGCACGCCCGCATCGAGGTCGGCAAGGCCGTGGAGGACGGCCACACCGCCTACTTCGTCCGCGACAACGGCGTGGGCTTCGACATGAAGGACGCGCCCGGCCTGTTCCGGGCCTTCAGCCGCCTCCCCTCCTCCGCCGCGGGGTTCGAGGGGACGGGGATCGGCCTCGCCACGGTCAAGCGCATCGTGCAGCGCCACGGCGGGCGGGTGTGGGCGAAGGGGAGCGTCGGCCGGGGCGCCACGTTCTACTTCACGCTGTGAGGCGCCATGGCAAGAATCTTGGTCGTCGACGACAACGAGGACATCCTCGAGTCGACGGCGAGCCTGCTGCAGCTGCGGGGGCACGCGGTCGAGACCCTGCTCCGTGCGGGGGAGGTCCTGGACGCCCTGCGCAGGGACCCGCCGGACATCCTGCTGCAGGACTGCCACATGCCGGGGCTGGACCTGCCGGCCCTCCTCCGCTCCATCCGGGCCCAGCCGCGGCTGCGCTCCCTGCCCATCCTCCTGTTCACCGCTTCCACCGACGCGGCCGAGCTGTGGCGCACGCTGGGAGCCGACGGGCTCATCTGGAAACCCTTCGAGGCGGCCGAGCTGCAGCGTGCCATCGACAAGTGCCTGGCCAGCCGCCACGCCGCCGTCCAGCACTGAACGCAAATCCACAAACTGCATCAAGTCCAGCTTGTGAACCTCGGGGGTTGCTGGTTCGCTAAGCCTGGCCCTTGCGCTGCGCCCGCCGCCGCTCGCGCCGCACCTGGTCGCGGATCTCCGCAGGGACGATGGGGTCGAGCACCTTGCGGGTCGCCATCACGGTGAGGAAGATGCCGTAGGCGAGGCTCGCCAGCGCCGGCACGAGCTGGACGCCGTTCTGGGCCCAGAACCAACTGATGGCCAGCGCCGGCATCAGCACCGCCGAGCCCTGCGCGACCCCCTTCCACAGCCGGCCCTCGGAGGAGCCGCGCCCGACCCACACCGCCGCCGCGCCGTGCGCCAGGATGAGCCCGGTGGCGAACAGCAGGGTGGCCACCTGGTAGGCGAGCGCCGCGGCGTCGAGGCGCAGCGCGGGCGAGACAAGCGGCGCGATGGTGCGCGCGAACAGCGGCATAGTGTGCATCGCGCCGAACGCGAGGCCGAGCGCCACGCCGTAGTAGGGGGTGTCCTTGCGGACGCGGAACTTGCGGAACCCGAGCACGGCGGCCATCGCGAGGGCGGCCAGCATCGCGAAGCCGAACGTCGAGTAGGCGGCGGAGTAGACCAGCGTCCCCGTCGTGATGGGAGCGTCCCCCGGCTGCAGCACGCGCAGGTTGTCGAACGCGAACAGCGCCGTCTCCAGGTACTTCACGACGATGCCGGCGAACAGCCCCGCCGTGAGGCCGAAGAAGAGCCGGTTCTGCTCGAAGTAGCCCTCATAGCGGTGCAGCACCCAGTAGATGGCGGCCATCGCCGGCACCAGGGTCAGGATGGAGGCCACGAGGGTGGGCGACGCCACGGTCGGCGCGACAAGGGGGGCCATGAAAGCCTTGATGGAGCCGCCCCGGCTGGCGCCCCCGTGCAGTTCCCACGCATCGTCGTGAACGCGAAGGCCTACGCCGAGGCGACCGGCCCCGCCGGGCTGGCCCTGCTGCGTGGCCTGGAGCGCGTGACGAAGGCGCAGCCCGTCGGCCTCGCGCCCCTCACGACGGAGCTGGCCCTGCTGGCCGGCAAGGCGCGCGGCGTGGCCCTGTTCGCGCAGCACACCGACCCGCTGCCGCCCGGCGTCGGCACCGGCTTCGTCCCCGCCGCCGCGGTCAGGGCGGCGGGCGCGGTCGGCTCCCTCGTCAACCACGCGGAGCACAAAGTCCCCCTCGCGCAGGCCAAGGCGACCGTCGCGGCGCTGCACGGCGCGGGCCTGTGGTCGCTGCTGTGCGCCGACTCCATCGCGGAGTGCCGCGCCCTCGCCAGGCTCCACCCGACCGCCATCGCCATCGAGCCGCCGGAACTCATCGGCGGCGACGTCAGCGTCACCACCGCCGACCCCAAGATTGTCTCCAACGCCGTGAAAGCTGTCCAGAAGATTGCCCCCGACACGCTCGTCCTCTGCGGCGCTGGCGTCAAGTCCGGCGCCGACGTCGCCACGGCGCGGAAGCTGGGCGCCTACGGGGTGCTCGTGGCGTCCGGCGTCGTCAAGGCGAAGGACCCTGCGGCGTCGGCGAAGGATTTGGCGTCTGGTCTCGCATGACTCGCCTGACGAAACCACGAATTTCACGAATTGCACGAAGCCGCTTGCGAGTCGTCCGTCTTCGTGCAATTCGTGGTTCCACGGAGGCAGTATGAGCAAGCCGGGCGACCTCGTCGAGTTCACCCCCGGCCTGCACGGGCTCGACCCGCCGCGCAACCTCGGCATCCTGCTCGACCGCCAGCGCCGCAAGGGCGTCCCCTGGGTCAAGCTCCTGACGTTGGAGGGCGAGAAGGAGGTCAAGGCGGAGCACCTCAAGAGCCGCGTCTTCAAGGCGCGCTACGAGGGCGAGCTGAAGGACACCGCCAAGATGCAGGCGCGGCTGAAGCAGCTCGTCGCGCTCGCTTCCGGCGGCGGCTTGCAGGAGGAGTCCGAGGACGACCTCATGCGGCTGGAGCAGGAGCTCTGGGAGGCCACCTGCGCCAAGGGCCGAGAGGAGTGGACGGAGCCGGAGATTGCGCAGGCCAAGTACGGCCCCGACCCGAGCCCCGGCCAGTTGCGCAGCGTGCGCGAGTGCCTCGACCGCTGCCGACGCGCTGGGACGGGCCGTTTCCAGACCGTCGGCGGCCGTGGCGACCGCTGGCGGCCCTGGACTTTGGACGAGTTCCGTGCAATGCGGGCGGCGTGGGAGGACCTGCAAGCGCTGCGCGCCAAGCTGGTCACTGTGCGCGAGGTGGAGGGCGAACGGACGTTCCAGCGCGTCGAACTGGCCGAGGCGGGGCTGGGCTCGCGCGAGCAGGCGGCGCTGCAGTGGGCCAAGCCCGCGATGGCGCAGTTCATCCACTGGGACGGCGTCCCCGACGGCGCGGAGCCGGTGGCCGGCATCGGTGGGCTGGGCGCGGTGCAGGCGTTCGGCATGGACCTCCACCGCGCGCTGGGGTTCCTGGCGCAGGACTGGATCCGCAGCGAGCCGACGACCCACTCCAGCAACTACCTCCACTTCCTGCTGGAGACCGGGCTGTGGTCGCCCGCCGACGCGGTGGACGGCCTCATCCAGCGCCACGTCAACCAGGAGGAGTTCTTCGAGCACCGGGAGGACCCGCGCGCCGAGGCCGACGCCGTCAAGTTCCCCGACCCCGCGCCGGAGCCGGGCCGCACCGACCTGCGCGCCCTGGAGTGCTACACCATCGACCCACCCGACGCCAGGGACTTCGACGACGCCGTGGGCATCGAGCCGCTCCCGGATGGCGGGCAACGGCTCTGGGTCCACGTCGCGGACGTGAGCCACTACGTCGCGCTCGACACCTACCTCGACCGCCACGCCCGCCGCCGCGCCACCTCGGTCTACCTGCCGGGCCGGGTGCTGCCGATGCTGCCGCACCGCATCTCCGACCACCTGTGCAGCCTGCGCGACGACGGCGACCGCTATGCCCTGAGCGTGTCCATCGACGTGGACGCCGAGGGCCGCCAGGGAGCGACGAAGTTCCACAAGGCGCTCATCCGTGTCACCAAGAACCTGTCCTATGGGCAAGCCTTGGAGAAGGCACGCGCCGGTGAGGCGCCGTTCAGCACGATGCTGGGCCTCGCGGAGCGGATGCGCCGCCACCGCCACGGCCTCGCGCTGGAGACCGGCGAGTTGAAGGTGCTGCTGGAGGATTCCGGCTTCTCGGCGCTGGAGAAGCACGCCGACGACGCCACGCGGATGATCGAGGCCTTCATGGTCGCCGCCAACGAGGCCGTCGCGCGCCACCTGGAGGCGGAGAGGACGCCGCTGCTGTTCCGCTGCCACCCGCTGCCGGAGCCCGACCGTGCCGAGCGCTTTCGCCACCAGCTCGACACGATGGGAATTCCCGCCGACCTCACGCTGCCGCGCAAGCCCGGCGCCGCGTCGCAGCCAGTGGCCGACAGCCTGCTCGACCGCCTCAAGGCCGGCGGCGGCAAGCTCAACCTGTTCGGCGGCGGCATCGAGATGCTAGGCGCGAAGGACGAGGAGGACGAGCCCGCCGAACCGCCCGCGCCCGTCAAGCCGCTTGGCTTCAGCGACCTGGCGCCGGAGGAGCGCGAGCTTTGGCTGCGCCCGTTCCGCACTGTCGTCGACCTGCTCTCCGACCTCCCCGACCGCGAGCTCGCCGAGGTCGCGACGCTGAAGCTGCTGGGCTGCATGGGCCGCGCCCATTACACGCCCGACAACGAGGGGCACTTCGGCCTCGCCTCGACGCACTACTGCCACTTCACCAGCCCCATCCGCCGCTACCC
>JBHELM010000217.1:0-3274 GCA_046352715.1 Thermoplasmatota archaeon
TGGCGAAGACGCATTTGCCGGCCTTGTTGCCGCCCGCGAAGTGGTACGTGAAGAGCTCCTGGGCGTTCATCGGCTCGCCCAGCAGGAGGTGCACCGTGCCCGGGGGGACGCCGCCGCCGAGCTGGGCGTCCAGCCCCGCGATGCCTGTCGTCAACCGCTCCGCCACAGGGTCCTCACCCCGCCCCTCTTTGAAACCGTTGTTGAACGGATTCCAGGCGTCAAGGGAGCATCCCGGGGAGGGCGGCGGCGACGGCGGGCCAGGCGGCCACGCCCACCGTCAGCGGGAGCATGAAGGGGATCTTGGGCGTCACCCAGGGGCGGCGCACCCCGGCCGCCTCGAGGGCGTCCAGGAGGGCGCCGGGGTTGGAGCCGACGTGCCGCAGGTAGCGCCAGCGCAGGCGGCCGGGCTCCCCCGCGACCGGCGCCTGCATGGGCCAGACGTGGGCGCGGCGGGCGGCCGCCAGGTCCATCGGGACGCCGATGAGCGCCGCCGGCAGCGTGAGGCGCCCGTGCAGGAGGTTCCACGCCAGCAGGACGACGGGGATGCCGACGCCGGCCAGGAGGGAGCCGAGCATGAGGCCGCCCAGGACCGTCGGGACTGGCGTGCCTCCCACCGTCGGTGGCAGCAGCAGGGCGAGGACCATCAGCCCCTTGGCGTCCGCGCCGCCGAAGAGGCGGACGAGCCAGAACAGGTAGAACGCCCCGCACAGGGCCGCGCCCACCGCCACCCCCACCCACTCCCCGGCGGCGAGGTCCACGACGTCGAGGACCGCGGCGAAGGCGACGAAGGGCATCCAGTAGAGGTTGGCGACGCGGCGGCTGCGCAGGTCGAGGAGGCTCGCGCCGAGCAGCATCGCGACGCCCAGGAGCAGGCGCGGCTCGGCCCCCCAGGCGAGGCCGGCGCTCACCGCGTCCCCCCGGTCGCCCGCTCGCGCAGCCGGGCCGCGAAGGCGTCGTTGCGGCGCGGGTCGGGGGCGTACAGCAGGTCGCGCGCCCACGCGGCGTCGGCGGGCGGGGGCGGCGCGTGCGCCCACTCCGCGAGGCCTGGGTCGGTGGGGGAGAAGGCGGGGACGCGCCCGGCCAGCTCGGCGTGCAGGCCCGCGAACCGGACGCCGGGGCCGCGCGCGAGGGCGACGGGGAGGCCGCAGCCGTGCGCCTCGACCCCCAGGCTGCCGGTGTCGGCCAGCACGCCGCGGCAGCCGTGCAGCAGCTTGTAGGGGTCCTCGCCGGCGGGGGCGACGGTGACGTTGCGGGCCGCGGCCAGGCGCCTGCGGACGGCGGCGGCCTGCCGGTGGCGCACGGTGAGCGGATGGAGCTTGAGCAGCACCGGCACGCCGGAGGCGGCGAGGGCGAGCGCCTGCTTTGCGAAGCCCTCCAGGCTCGACGCGTTGGCGCCGCCCAGGCGGGAGCGCGCGTCCCACGTCGGCAGCCAGAGCAGCGGCCCGTCGGGGTCGGCGTGCGGCAGCCCGGCCTCGTTGAGGGCGGTGTGGCCGAAGCGGCTCACCTCGGCGTCCCTGAGCATCCCCTCGAAGAGGTCCGCCCAGCGCGGCCCGTAGGCGTTGACCTGCTGGTAGCGGCTGTGGCGCAGGCCGGGCCGCGCGGGCGGACGCAGCAGCGGGGCGGGGAGGCGGAGCCGGGCGAGCGGGGCGTTGAGGGCGGCGCGGAGGCGGGGCGCCCGCCCGCGCTGGAGGAAGCGTGGGCTGCATCCCCGGTCCGCGAGGCCGTGGAAGACCTGCACGTTCCAGGCGCCCCGCACCGGCGGGCGGGCGTGGGCCAGCACGGCGACGCGGGCGCGGCCCGGCTGCGCGGCCATCACGTCGTGCAGGCGGTCCATGAGCGGCCGCAGGTGGGCGGCCTCGTGCGGCTGCCGGTGGGGGAACGCGATGCCGGAGCGCAACGGCCCGGCGAGCCGGCGCGGACTTATCTGCTGCTCGTTCCCATGTCGTATGTTTATGGGGTGAAGGCATCTGCCAAGAGCATGGCAAAGGACAGCGATGACTGGCTGGCAGTCGGGCTTGGTCTCTTGCTTGGCTATGCCTTCTACAAGAACCTCACGACAAGGGAATGTCCTTTTTGTCATCAACGTACACCAAAGGACCAAGCCACCTGCGTCCATTGTCACAGATGGAGTGGGTTTCAGTGAGCCCAGAGGCCATCGACAACCTCGTCAAATTTGGCCAAGTGGTGCCCGTAGGCGGTGCTGTCTATGGTGCAATTTTGGCCCAAGACCATGGCCTCTGGTTCTTGGCCTATGCCCTTGTTGCCTACGTGGTCTTTTGGGTGATTTGGCAGGTTATCCAAATGGCGGGGCATATGCGTCGTGACTGGCAATATGCTCGTCGTGGTGAGCCAAGGGAAGAAGGCCAGATTGCAACACCCGAACTCGCTGAAAGTGTCACCCGTTCTTCTCCAGTCCAAAGGACCAACTTACACTCCCAGTCGCCCACCAAAAAACGTCCCGCGAAGTAGCGCGCCTGTGTGCTACCTACTGCATCGGGAGTTGAACGGCGATTGCTTCGTCTCATTAAATGAGACGGGCTGGCGACGCCATGCAAGCGAGTGGGCGCGCGCTCAACGTCGAGGCGGCGGTCGGCGCGTGCCGGTGAACCGCGACGGCTGGCTCCGGCGCTTGGCCCCACGAACCGCGGAAGTCACGGAACCCGCGGAATCAGCCTCCGTGCGTTCCGCGCCCTCCGCGGTTCGGCGGTCCCGCCCTTGAGGCGAAACGTCAGAAAAGGGAAGAGGGAAAGGAAAAGGAATCGCAGCTTGCTTACTCAGCGTAGTAGCTCGCGGGGTAGGGTTACGGCTTCAGGCCCTTGCGCTCGCGGATCTGGCGCGTGACCTTCTCCTGCAGTTCAGGCGCCAGGACCTCGAAGCCCGTGTTCTCCGTGGACCACAGGCAGCGGCCGCCGGTCGCGGAGCGGATGGCGCCCGCGAAACCGAGCATCTCCGCGACCGGCACCTTCGCGGTGATGGTCGTCGAGTCGCCTTCCTGCTGCATGTCCTGGATGAGGCCGCGGCGCTTCTGGAACTCGCCGGTGGCGGCGCCCATCACGTTGTCGGGGACCGTGACGACGGCCTTCTGCATCGGCTCGATGAGCACGGTGCCGGCGATGGTCATGGAGCCGTAGATGGCGTTGCGGATGGCAGGGATCGTCTGGGCGGGGCCGCGGTGGACCGCGTCCTCGTGCAGCTTGGCGTCCGTGATGATGAACATGACACCCTGGATGGGCTCGCCCGCGCGCGGGCCCGCCTTGACCGCCTCGTTGAAGGC
>JBHELM010000218.1:0-12933 GCA_046352715.1 Thermoplasmatota archaeon
GACCTGGACCACAGTCGGGCGAGACGACGTCGGTGGAATAAGTGCTTATGCACGAGTGCCCACGCGGAACGCGTCCACCGGAGCTCGGTCGGAAGACTTGCTAGACCCACATCCGGGGGCGCTATGTCCGCCAACTTGCCCCTTCACCAATCATGGCGGGGGTAACCTGTGACGCCCCTGGTGCGGCATAGGTCTTAAGCGGCGCCTTGTCTGGGGCTGCTTGCAACCTGACCTCGAAAGGGCCGCCACTGCCCAAAAAACGGTCAAAAACCTAGGTTTGGTTGCGAAAAATGGCCCGGGTAGTGTAGCCTGGTTAACATATGGGATTGTGGCTCCCTTGTGCGGGGTTCGAATCCCCGCCCGGGCCCCTTGAGCGAGCGAAGCCGGCCCCGCACCGCCCGCGACTTCCTGCGCAAGCTGGCCGCCGTCGCGTTGGTGCTGTCGGCGGTGACGTGCGGCATCGTCGGCCTCGGCTTGGCCACCGGCGGCACCCTGTGGGGGCTCGGGCTCATCGCGCTGACGCCGCTGGGCATCTGGCTGGCGACGCGGGTGACGCCGGAGGGCGGCACGACCGGCTACTTCGACAAGAACATCTGACGTCCTGCGCTTCGGTGCGGCGGCTTCTTCTGTCCCCCGGGGGTCGGCCGCCCGTGGACCCCGCGGTTCCCTTCTCGCCCGGTCCCTGGTCGGTCGCGTCGGCCCGCCTGCTCGCCGCGGGGACGCTGCTCTATGCCTTCGCGTGCAGCCTGCACGCCCGCCGCGCCATCCGGCTGCGCCTCGCGGACCGCTGGTCGACGCTGGGGACGAGCCTCACGCTGGGGGCGCTGGCGGTGGCGCTGTGGGCGTGGGGCGCGGCCCTGCTCCCCGCCCCGTTCAGCACGGCGCTGGCGCTGCTGCTGGTGGGCGGCCTGGTGTTCACGCTCCTGTTCACCGCCCTGCGGCTGCAGCGGCTTGTGGAGCGGCTGAAGCATGCGCTCCCGGTGCCGCCGGTGACCACGCTGGACCTGGAGGCGCGCCGCAAGGTGCCGCACCTGTTGCTGGGACTCGGGCTCCTTCTCTACGCGGGGGCCGGGCACTTCATCCTGGCTGGCGCCGCCCGGCTGCACGGCCTGGTCGCGGGTCCGCCCCCCGCCAACCTGGCGGCGGCGCGGGACGCGGCGTGGCTGTGGGGCGGCCACGTCGTGGCGCTGTGGGCCCTCCTCGCGGTCCTCTACCTCCTGCTGCCGGTGGAGCTGGTGCGGCTGCGCTTCCCCGACGCGGACTACCCGTGGAAGCGCATCATCCTGCCGCGGCTGCGCTCGATGGAGGGCGACCTGATGGGGGCGCACATCCACATCAGCGCCGCGCTCTGCCTCGTCTACGTCGTGCTGGGGCGCGACCTGGCGCAGTGGCCGCGCGCGGTCCCCGCGTCGCTGGCGGTGCTGGCGGTCTCCGTGTTCGCCGACTCCGCGAGCGCCCTCTTTGGCCGCCGCTGGGGGCGGACCAAGTGGGTCCACAACGCGGGCAAGTCCTACGTCGGCTCCGCGGGCGGCACGCTGGTCGCGGTCCTGGTCGCCCTGCCGTTCGTCGGGCTCTGGGGCGCGCTCGCCGCGGCACTGGTCTTCCTGGCCATGGACATCCTCGGCCCCGTGCCGCTGCCAGTCTCGGACAACCTGCTCAACCCGCTGGGCCTGGCCGCGCTCTTCCTCGCGGCGCCGGACCTGGTGCAGCCACTCCTTCCTGTGTTCTGACCTCCGACCGCGAGGGGCGCGAAACCCCCGACGAACCGCGGAAGACGCGGAGAACGCGGAAAAAAGGCATTGATTCCGCGGGTTCCGCGACCTCCGCGGTTCGGCTGCATGTTGGGGACAGACGTGGAACGTTCGCCAGGGTTCGCGTTTTTCGCGGTGGGATGGTTGGGCCGGGGGCGCGTAGCTGCCTTGTAGGGCTTCGCCGTCCGGGCCGCCGTGCCCAGGAAGGTCGCCTTGGTCGCGGCGGGGATGAGCCGATTCGGCGCACGGTCCGAGACGCCCAAGCAGCTCTTCGACGAGGCGTGGCGCGAGATGGCCGGGCGGGCAGGCCCCCGCTGGGACGGCAAGGTGGACGAGGCGTGGGTCGGCACCGTCGGCTTCGGCGGCCACCAGCCCGGCAACAGCAGCGCCCTCTTCCTGCAAGGCACCCCAAGCCTCGGCGCCGCCGCGCACCGCGTGGAGAACGCCTGCGCCTCGTCCGGCTACGCCCTGCGCGACGCCGTCCTCGCCCTCCGCAGCGGCGCCGTCGACACCGCGCTCGCCGCCGGCGTCGAGAGCATGACCCCATTCACCAAGGCGCACCGCGGCTACTGGCTCGGCGTCTCCGGCGACACCGAGGTCGAGCGCATGAGCGGCCTCACCTTCCCCGGCGTCTACGCGCTGATGGCCCGCGCCCACATGCAGAAGTTCGGCACGACGCGCGGGCACCTGGCCGCCGTCGCGGTGAAGAACCACGGCTTCGGCGCCGGCAACCCGCACGCCCAGTTCCAGAAGGCCACGACCCTGGAGAAGGCGCTCGCGGCGCCCATGGTCGCGGACCCGCTGGGGCTGTTCGACTGCTGCTCCACCACCGATGGCGCCGCCACCCTCCTGCTCGTCGCGGAGGAGCGCGTCCCCGAGTTCACCGACCGCCCCATCTGGGTCACCGGCTCCGGCGCGGCGAGCGACGCCTTGGCGCTGCACGACCGCCCCGACCCCACCGCGATGCCGGCCGCCGTCCGCGCTGGGCAGCAGGCGCTCGCGATGGCGGGCCGCGGCGTGGCCGACCTGGACTTCGCCGAGGTGCACGACTGCTTCACCATCGCCGAGCTCGTCGCCATCGAGTCCCTCGGGCTCGTCAAGCCCGGCCAGGGCGGGCCGGCGACGGCGGAGGGGCGCACCGGGCGCGGCGGCGACCTGCCGACGGTCAACCCCTCCGGCGGCCTCAAGGCCAAGGGCCACCCGCTCGGCGCCACCGGCGCGGGGCAGGCGGTCGAGGTCTACGAGCAGATGCAGGGGCTGGCAGGCCCTCGGCAGGTGGAGGAGGCCCGGCTGGCGCTCACCCACAACGTCGGCGGGTCGGGCGCGAGCTGTGCCGTCCACGTCTTCGAGAAGGGGTGGGCGTGATGGTGCGCCACCCCCAAACCACGGATTGCACGAATGGCACGGAGTTTGGAGTCCATCCGTGGGAATCCGCGCCATCCGCGGTTTCGTCAGGGAGAAGCCGCGCCGACCAAACCGCGGATTTCGCGGATGACGCGGATTCGAGGGTCCGTGCAATCCATGGCATCCGTGGTTTGGTCGGCGTGGAGGTGCGGGCATGACGCCCGTGACTGCCTTCCCGTCGCACAAGCGCGGCCAGAAGCTCGCCTTCAGCTTCGACGAGGACGAGGTGACGCTCGCGTGGGACGCCGTGCGCCGCGCCGGCCTCGCCCCCGGCACCAAGGTCTCCGCCGAGCTCGACCTCCCCGCCTGGTGGTGGGACGGCACCGGGCTCGCCAGGGAGGGCGCCGCCCCGCTCGTCTTGCGCTTCGTCCCCACCACGCTTGGCCCCTGCGCCTGCCTGCACGGCGTCGGCGACGAGCCGGACGTGGAGAGCGCGGCGAAGGCCGCCTACGCGCTCGCCCCGACCCGCCCCGAGGCCGAGTGGCAGAGGCACCGCGCCGCCCGCGACGCGCCCGACACCGAGGCGGACTTCCCGCTCGGCGCCTACGTCCTCCCCGCACGGCACGAGGCGGTCACGGCGGAGCGGATGCGGCTTCGGCTGGGCCCGGACGCGGCGGTGGCGAGCTGGACGACCATCGGCCCCGGCGCGGCGCCCACCGAGTTCCAACGCCTGCAGGAGGCGGTCGGCGCCTACCACGTCGCCCTCGTGGACCTCCCCGACGGCGGCCGCACGGTGGGGCTCTGGGCTGGCGGCGAGGCCCCCGCGACGGGGCAGCCGTGCCAACCAGTCCTGCGGCGGCTGCTGCGCACCCAGGGCGCCTGGCGGCACGGGATCAAGTTCGCTCCCTCCTGAAGCCCTGCGCCGTCTGCCTGTAGGACCATCCATCCCCAGGCGCTGCTCATAAGGGCGCCCCGCCGCGCCCCCAACCCTTTAACGGCTCGCGGTCTCATGGACGCCGCATGACCCGCCCCCAGGAGGAGTTGCTGGTGGAGAACTTCCACGTCAAGGGCTCCCCGCCCCGGCGCTGGCCCAAGCAGATCGTCTGGTGGGACGAGACGCTGCGCGACGGCGAGCAGACCCCCGGCGTCTACTACACCCTCGAGGAGAAGGTGGAGCTGGCGCGCATGATCTCCGCTGCCGGCGTCCAGGTGATGAACGTGGGCATCCCCGCCATCGGGCCGGGCGAGCTGAAGGCGGTCAAGGCCATCGCCGCCGAGGGGCTGGAGGCCAAGGTGCTGGGCGCCGCCCGCACCGTCCGCTCCGACATCGACGCCGTCATCCAGTCGGACGCCTCCGAGATCGCCGCCTTCATCGCGGCCTCCGAGGTCCACCTCAAGCACAAGCTCAACCTCACCCACGCGCAGGCCATCGAGAAGGCGGTCGACTCGGTGCAGTACGCCAAGGAGCACGGCCTCAAGGTCACCTTCGTCACCGAGGACACGGTGCGCGCCGACATGGGCTTCGTGACGGAGATCTACCGCGCCGCCATCGACGCCGGCGCCAAGCGCGTGCTGTTCTGCGACACCGTCGGCGTGATGACCCCCAGCACCTTCGGCTGGTGGCTCGACGAGATGGTCAGGCGCATCGACCGCCCCAAGGTCGAGTTCGGCGTCCACGTCCACAACGACTTCGGCCTCGCCGCCGCCAACACCCTCACCGCGCTGGAGCACGGCATCCCGTGCGTCAACACCACCGTCAACGGCATCGGCGAGCGCGCCGGCAACGCCAGCTTCGAGGAGGTCGTCATGGCGCTGGAGGAGCTCTACCACGTGGAGTCGGGCATCGACCAGAGGAAGCTCTTCGCCCTCAGCCGCCGCGTCGAGGAGGTCGCCGGCGTCCCGGTCGCCTTCAACAAGGCCATCGTCGGCTACAACGCCTTCACGCACGAGTCGGGCATCCACACCGACGGCGTCATCAAGAACACCCTCACCTACGAGCCGATGCAGGTGGAGGCGCTGGGGCGCCGCCGCCGCTTCGTCTTCGGCAAGCACACCGGCACCCGCGCCGTCGAGGCCCGCCTGCAGGAGGCCGGCATCCAGGCGACCAAGGAGCAGCTCCTCGCCATCGCCAACGACATCAAGGTCCACACCGAGGCGCACACCAAGGAGTATGTGCGCGACTTCATCGCCGCCTACCGCCAGTGGGACCGCGACAACAAGGGCGTCTCCCCCGAGGTCTTCTGGGCCATCGCCGGCCAGCACGGCATCAAGGTCCCCAAGCCGCTGCCGCTCACAGTGTAACCACGTAACGAGTTCTTCGCAGTCGAGAATCCACCCAGCAGGACACCATGGATCTGCAGCTAGAAATCGATACCCCGCCAGCCCAGAAGTATCTGATTTGGGCATGGTCCAGCCTCGAAGATGCCGAGCGCACCCTAACACTGGAAGCCAAACCGACCCAACGGCTCTTGCATCTGGAGCGGCATTTTCGAGCAGCTGCAATTTGGCTGCGGTCAGCGTGCGATGCACAGTTTGGGTCCCTCTCAAAGGTCCCAGACCAGAACCTCATGTGGTTCATCACCGCAGTCCGTCATTCAAGCGCGCATGCTACGCAAGCGCCATCAAGGGCCAATACGAAGCGCATCGGCATCCAGTGGAGCACCAAGGTCGATCAAGGCCATCTCGAGGCCGAGGTAGATTTGGCTCTGGAAGTTGATGACGTGGAAAAAATTCCGAGGCAGAAGCGCGACCAAGCGCGGCGATACCTGCTTGCCCATCAAAGCAACGTCTTTCTCGCGCTCCATTCCGCTGTGCGCCAATGTGCAGGATGGACAGGCATCGAATTGAACGACGATTTTGAACGGCTGGGGAAAATTTCCATGGGGAGTGTGACTCTGCGAATCCCAATCCAGGGGAAGGAACAACGGGACGCAATCATCGATGCCGCCCGAGCTGGTCGGGAGTTCGCTATTGGTGACATTCGCGACGAAATCCCTGACACCGGGAACGAAAAGAGGTTTACGCGTGAGCCTCCGACGTAAAACCCCACAGAGGATTTCACCGTCATAAGGCCGAATGTTGGGCGGAATCTGAAGCGTGTATCTGAATCATCTGAGGGGAAAAGTCAGCGCACCAGCATCGTGTCCAGCCGCGCCCGCACCGCCGGCCACTCGTTGTCCAGGATGGAGAAGACGAGGGTGTCGCGTCGGTGGCCGTCGGGCAGGATGGCGAGGCTGCGCAGGGTGCCCTCGCGCACGCCGCCGATGCGCTCGATGGCGGCCGCGGAGCGCAGGTTGCGGGCGTCGCACTTGAGCTGGACCCGCTGCGCGCCCATCGCCTCGAACGCGTGCCCGAGCAGGAGCCGCTTGGCCTCGGTGTTGGCGGCGGTGCGGCGGTGGCTGGCGCCGACCCGGGTGTGGCCCAGCTCCAGGCTGCGGCGCGCGGGGTCGATGTCGAAGAGGCTGCTGGAGCCGAACGCCTGGGCGGTGCGGGCGTCGCGCAGCAGGAACGGGAGCGCCTTGCCCTGCGCGGCGGGCTCCAGGCGGGCCGCGACCCAGCGCTCCAGGTCCGCCACCGTCGCCACGTCGGCCATCATGTAGCGCCACAGGTCGCGCTCGTCGGCGGCGGGCCACAGGTCGGCCGCGTGCTCCAGCCGGAGCGGCTCCAGGACGACGTGGCGGCCGCGCAGCGTGGCGGGGGTGGCCTGCACGGCGCCGCGAGGCCCAGGGCCGACTTGGACCCGTCGCCAGCCCAGGCCTATATACAGCGTCCTCATCGGCCAAACGTAAGCATGGCGAGCAAGAGCGCGTCCGGCGCGTCCCCCGCCGACGGCACCCCCCGGGCGCTGCTGTCGGTGTCGGACAAGGCCGGCGTCGTGGAGTTCGCGCGCCGCCTTGCCACCGTCGGGCTCGGCCTCGTCTCCACGGGTGGCACCGCGAAGGCGCTGCGCGCGGCGGGCCTGGAGGCGCAGGACGTCTCCGACCTCACCGGCTTCCCCGAGATGATGGAGGGCCGCGTCAAGACGCTGCACCCGAAGGTCGCGGGCGGCATCCTCGCGGACCGCAGCGCCGCCTCCCACGTCGCCTCGCTGCACGAGCACGGCATCGCCCCCATCGACGTGGTGTGCGTCAACCTCTACCCGTTCGAGCAGGCCGCCGCGGAGGGCGCCGACCTGGAGGAGCTGGTCGAGCAGGTGGACATCGGCGGCCCCAGCCTCATCCGCGCCGCCGCCAAGAACCACCCCCACGTCCTCGTCGTCACCGACCCCAACCAGTACGACCGCGTGGCGGACGCGCTGGAGGCCGGGCGGGTGCCGCTGGCGCTGCGGCAGGAGTTGGCCCTGCGCGCGTTCCAGCACACGGCGCGCTACGACGCCATCATCAGCCGCGCCCTGAGCAAGCGCTTCGGCCTCACCGACTACCCCGAGCACCTGGTCTTCGCCTACGACCGCATCGAGACGCTGCGCTACGGCGAGAACAGCCACCAGCGCGCCGCCTTCTACCGCAAGGCCGGGCCCCGCAACGTCAACGAGCCCAGCGTCGTCGGCAGCCACCAACTGCACGGCAAGCAGCTCAGCTACAACAACATCCTCGACGCCGACATCGCGCTGGAGGCGGTGAAGGAGTTCCCCGAGAAGCCCACCTGTGTGATTGTGAAGCACGCGACCCCCTGCGGCATCGCGCAGGCGGACACCCTCCTGCAAGCCTACCGGGACGCGCTGGAGTGCGACCCCTACTCACCCTTCGGCGGCATCGTGGCCGTCAACCGCCGCCTCGACCTCGCCACCGCGCAGGCCCTCGGCGACCTGTTCCTGGAGATTGTCGTCGCCCCCAGCTTCGCGGCAGACGCGCTGGAGCACCTCAAGAAAAAGAAAAACCTCCGCCTGCTGGAGGTGCCGGGGCTCGACCAGCCCTACACCCGCAGCGGCACGCAGATCCGCAGCGTCACCGGCGGGCTGCTGGTGCAGGACCGCGACCTCAAGCCCTACGACGCCAAGGCGTGGAAGACCGTCACCAAGAAGGCCCCCGACGCGGCGCAGATGGAGAGCCTCCTGTTCGCGGCGCGCTGCGTCAAGCACATCCGCAGCAACGCCGTCGTCTTCTGCCAAGGCAGCAAGACCGTGGGCATCGGCGGCGGCCAGACCGCCCGCGTCGACTCCACCTTCATCGCCACCCACAAGGGCGGCGACCGCATCCAGGGAAGCGTCCTGGCCTCGGACGCCTTCTTCCCGTTCCGCGACGCCATCGACGTCGCCGCCAAGCATCGCGTCTCCGCCATCGTGCAGCCCGGCGGCTCAATCCGCGATGAAGAGGTCATCCAGGCCGCCGACGAGCACGGCATCGCCATGGTGTTCAGCGGGCAGAGGTCGTTCCGGCACTAGAGGCAGGTGAGCGTGCGTGACGGCCTGCGAAACCACGAATTTCACGAATTGCACGAACCGGCGCGCCTTCGTGGAATTCGTGCAATTCGTGGTTCCTCGGAGGGGTGGGTGATGCTCCGCGTCGCCGTCCTCGCATCGGGGAAGGGCTCCAACCTCAACGCCCTGCTGGCCCGCATCCAGTCGGGCCACGTCCACGCCCGCGTCACCTTGGTGGTCAGCGACCGCCCCGACGCTGGCGCCCTCGACGTCGCGCGCAGGGGCGGCGTGCCCTCGGTGGTGGCGCTGCCGCCGGAGCCGGACGAGAAGCGGGCGCAGTACGACACGCGGCTGCTGGAAGTCCTCCAGGCGGAGCGGCCGGACCTCGTCGTCCTCGCAGGCTACATGCGCATCGCCGGCCCCGCCCTCGTCGCGGCATTCGCGGGCCGCATGGTCAACATCCACCCGGCGCTGCTGCCCGACTTCCGCGGCCTCAACGCGGTGCGGCAAGCCCTCATCGCCGGCGTGGAGCGCGCGGGCTGCACGACGCACCTCGTCACCGACGACCTCGACGGCGGCCCGACCCTGCTCCAGGCGTCGCTGCGGGTGCGGCCCGGCGAGGACGAGCACGCCCTCCAGCAGCGCATCCTCCGGCTGGAGCACCTCCTCCTGCCGCGCACCGTGGAGCTGTTCGCGGAGGGCCGCGTCAAGGCCCACGGCGGCAAGGCCACCATCCTGCCCGGTCCCAGTTGGCTGGGCCGCCAGGACCTTCCCCTTGTCTCCGGGGCCGAGTACGGCGAGGGTTTCTGATGTGGTCCTACGCCGAAAGCCTGGAGTGGCTCTATGCGCGCCAGGCGCTCGGCATCAAGCTGGGCCTCGGCAAGGTGGAGCGCCTGCTGGAGCTGCTCGGCCGCCCGCAGGACAGCTTCCGCAGCGTCCACGTCGCGGGCACGAACGGGAAGGGCTCCGTCACGCGGATGCTCGCTGCGGCGCTGGCCCGGTCTGGCCACCGCACCGGCTGCACCACGAGCCCGCACCTCGTCTCGTTCACCGAGCGCGTCGAGGTTGACGGCGCCCCCATCGCGCAGGCCGAGGTCGCGCGCCTGCTGCACCGCATCCGCCCGCACGTCGAGGCGCTGGACGCCGACGGCGAGCCGCCCACGTTCTTCGAGGTGGTCACCGCGCTCGCCTTCTGCGCCTTCCGCGACGCGGGGGTCGAGTGGGCCGTCGTGGAGACCGGCCTGGGCGGCCGCCTCGACGCCACCAACGTCCTGGAGCCGGCGCTGACCGTCATCACCAACGTGGCGCTCGACCACGAAGCCTTCCTCGGCCCCACCGTGGCGGACATCGCGGCGGAGAAGGCGGGCATCATGAAGCCCGGCGTGCCCTGCGTCACCGCCTGCACGGGCGACGCGCTGTTCGTGCTGAAGGCGCGCAGCCACGAGGTGCGGGCTGCCATGTCGGTCGTATCGACAATGGGCGGCGGTGACTACACCGTCGTCCCCGACGAGCGCCACCTCGTCCTGCTGCGCCCCACGGGGGAGTCGCGCTACGAGGTCGGGCTGGCGGGGCGCCACCAGCGCGAGAACGCCGCCGTCGTGGTGGCCGCCGCCGAGGCGCTGCGGACCCAAGGCATCGCCCTGCCGGAGCGTGCGCTGCGCGAGGCCCTGCGCGACACCCGCAACCCGGGCCGCATGGAGACCCTGGAGTTCCAGGGCGCGCAGGTCCTGGTGGACGGCGCCCACAATCCTGCGGCGGCGCAGGCATTGCGCCAGCACCTCTATGACACCGGCTGGTCCGGCTTCGACCTGGTGGCGGGCTTCTGCGCCGACAAGCGCTGGGAGGAGGCGGTCGACGAGTGGCTCCTGCCCGCCGCGCGGCTGTGGGCGGTGCCGGTGCGCAACCCCCGCACGCTTGCCGCGGAGGCGCTGCGCCGGCACGGCACCGAGGCGGGCGTCCGCTCGGCGGCCTGCCCCGACGCCGGCACGGCGCTGCGGCAGGCGGTCGCGGCGGGGGCGCGGCGCATCGTCGTCGCGGGCTCGCTGTTCCTCGCCGGTGAGGCGCTCGCGTTCCTGCACGGCCGGCCGCTGGAGGAGATTCGTGGCTCCCAGTAAGCTGGCCATCCAGACCGTGGACTTGCCGTGGCTCGACAGCTTGGAGGCCCATCGCCGCCTGCGCGCTGCGGGCCTGTCCCCCTTGCTGCTGGAGTCCGCTGGGCGGCATCCCGAGGCGGGCCGCTCGTTCATCGGCCTCACCCCACATGTCGAGGTGCGCATCATTTCCCACCAAGCCACGGATTCTACGGATGACACGGAACAAACGCTCCGTGCAATCCGTGGAATCCGTGGTTCGTCGGGCGGCCGGGAGTGGAGCATCGAGGAGCGGTGGGCCGACGGCGCCATCGAGGTCTACGACGGCGACCCCGTCGAGCACTTGCGCCGCCTGACCGAGAAGTTCCACTTTGCGGTCGACGCGTCGGACGGCGGGTTCACCGGCGGCTGGATGGGCTGCTTCGGGTTCGGGTTCGCCAACGCGCTGGAGCCGACGCTCCCCGCCCAGCCGCCCTCCACCATCCCGGACGCTGTGCTGCGCCTCTGCCTCGACGCCTTGGTGTTCGACGCCAGGGCGGGAACGCTGCGCCTGCACGCCGCCGAGCTCGACGGGGCGCCTCCAGTCGAGGAGCGCATCGCCGCCATCACCACGGCCCTCTCCCTCTCTCCCCAACTCACGGATTGCACGGAGCAAATGACTCGTTCCGTGGAATCCTTGCAATCCGTGGTTTCGGAGGAGAGGTGGGTCTCCAGTTTCACGCAGGAGGACTTCGGGCAGGCGGTGCGCGACCTGAAGGCCCTCGTCCACGACGGCGACCTGTTCCAGGCTAACCTCGCCGTGCGCTGGCGGACCACCGGCACGCCGGACGGCACCGACCTCTTGGCCGCGTTGCGCGACGCCAACCCGTCGCCCTACATGGCGCTCCTTGCGTTCGGGGACTTCACCATCGTGAGCGGCTCGCCCGAGCAACTGTTCGCCGTCGAGAGGGGGCGCATCCGCAGCCGCCCCATCGCCGGGACCCGCAAGCGCGGAGCGACGGCGGAGGAGGACGAGGCGATGGAGCGGGAACTGCGCGGCGACGTGAAGGAGCGCGCCGAGCACACCATGCTCGTCGACCTCGTCCGCAACGACCTCGCCCGCGTCGCCGTCCCGGGGACGGTGGCGGTGCCGGAGCGCATGGGCGTCGAGCGCTACCGCCACGTCATGCATCTCGCCAGCCGCGTCGAGGCGCAGGTGCGCCCCGGCACCGGCTTCATGGACTGGCTCGCCGCCCTGTTCCCCGGCGGCACCGTCACGGGAGCGCCCAAGGTCCGCGCCACGCAGCGCATCCTGGAGGCGGAGCCGGTGGCGCGCGGCGCCTACACGGGCTCGGCCGGCTACCTCACCTGGAGCCACGACGCGCACTGGAGCATCCTCATCCGCGGCCTCCAGCTTCAAGGTGGCCACGTCGACGTGCACGCCGGCGCCGGCATCGTGGCGGAGTCGGACCCCGAGCGCGAGTGGCGCGAGTCGCAGCGCAAGGCCCAGGCGTTGCTGGAGGCGGCGAGCGGCCCCGTCACCACCGGCAACCCGACGCGGCTGGGGGAGGCGACGTCCAGCGAACGGTGGACGCCACCCAAGCCGCGCCGCAGCCACCCCGGCGCCCGCGTGCTGCTCATCGACAACTACGACTCCTTCGTCCACAACCTCGCCGACTACTGCGGCGCGCTCGGCGCCCAGGTCCGCACGGTGCGCAACGACGCCGACTGGCGCCAAGCCGTGGCCGCGTTCCGCCCGACGCACCTCGTCCTCAGCCCCGGCCCCGGCTGGCCGCAGGAGGCCGGCTGCACACTCGCGGCGGTGCGTGAACTCTCTGGCCGCATCCCCATCCTGGGCGTCTGCCTCGGCCACCAGGCGCTCGGCCACCTCGCGGGCGGCCGCGTCCACCTCCACCCCGCCGGCCCCGTCCACGGCACGCCCGACGCCGTCCACCACGCGGGGGGCGGCCTCTTCGCGGGGCTGCCCTCCCCCCTGCAGGCCACGCGCTACCACAGCCTCGCCGTCGACGGGATGCCCGATTCCTGGCAGGTCGACGCGCAGCTGGCCGACGGCACCGTGATGGCGATGCGGCATGGCACCGAGCCGACCTTCGGGCTCCAGTTCCACCCCGAGTCCATCGCCACGGAGCACGGATTGGCGCTGCTCGACGCCTTCCTGGCCCTGCGGGGCCCCGGCTCGCCGCGCCTGCCCTGAGAGTTCCTCGCAGAGAATCCGGGATTCAGGGGCCGGCGCTCAGGCCCAAGTCGATGGCCTCGAAGTCCCCGCGCTACGCCAGCCTCTTCTGCAACGCGCCCGTCTGCTCCACCATGCTACTTCATGAACGGAATCGACAGTGGGTAGGTGTAGACTTCGCCCTGGCTCGCCTTGACGCAGGCGATGATGCCGAAGACG
>JBHELM010000219.1:0-20602 GCA_046352715.1 Thermoplasmatota archaeon
CCAGTTGCTCGCGGCAGTCGCAGCGCAGGCTGGTGAACGCGTCGCCGGTGAGGCACTCGGAGTGCAGGCGGACCGGCACCCCCTTCTTGCCCACCACGTCGCCGCGCACCAGGGCGGCGTGCTCCTTGCCGTCGCTGGGGGAGTGGTAGGCGACGACCTGGAACTGGCCGTAGCGGGTCGGCAGCTCCGCCACCGCGGCGATGCGGACGCAGATGGTCCCGTGCTTGCTGCAGTCGTGCCGCCGGCTGCGGTCCAGCACCTGCTCCAGCGTGGGCTTCGGGATGGGCATGGCTGCGTTGGGATGGGCGACCGCCTATTTGTCAGGCCGCTTCGGGGAAGCGCAGCGACTCCCTGGAGGTTCAGCGGGCCGCTGTGATGGCAGGGATTGGAGCGTCCGCCACGACCGACCGTTGCGCTGTGGCCATCACTGGAATCGCGGTCGAATCGCTGGAATTCCGGGAATCAGTTGCGGCGCGGACCGCGCCACTCGTCGCGCTCCTGGGCGGGAGGCCGGACGAAGATGTGGTACTTCTCGGTGGGATCCTGCAGCTCGTGCAGGATGCGGCCGACGATGACCTTCATCGGGTTGGCCACCTTGCCGCGCTGCTCCAGGTCCTCCAGGGACGCGAAGGGGGCCTTGCGCTCCTGCACCAGGTGCTCGACCGACTTCTTGCCGATGCCGGGCAGCAGCTCCAGCGCGTGGTAGCGCACCGAGATGCTCGGCGCGTCGTTGAAGAACTTGAGGAAACGGTTGGGGTCCGAGCGCACGATGTCCTCGATGACGTAGGGCAGCTCGCCGTGCGCCGCCGGGGTCAGCTCGTGGTACATGATGCGCCCGCGGATCTTCTGCACCAGGCTGCGCTGCTCGACGTCCTTGCCGACGTAGGCGCGGTCCCCGATGGTGAAGCTGGCGCCCGGCTTGGGGACCAGCTCGAACAGCGTGAACTGCTGCTCGCCGAGGCCCAGCAGGGTCGGCTCGCGGCGCGCGGGGGGCGAGTCCGGCCGGCCCTGGGGCAGGAAGTCGAGGATGTGGACGTAGTCTTCCATGGGGCACCCGCCTAGGCGGTGTAGTTGGCGTCGACGATGGCGATGACGCGCTCGATGTCCGCGTCCGTCAGCTCGTGGCGGGACTTCTGGAACAGGGCGCGCACGTCGTCGGGGTGCTGCGGCAGCAGGTCCGCCACGCGCACCGCGAACTTCTCCTCCAGGTCGGGGAACGCCTTCTGGACCTCGCCGACGACCTTCTTGGCCGTCTTGGCGTCCACGCGGGCGAAGCGCTTGGCGTGCTCCAGCGCAATCTTCTGCTCGTAGGTCAGCTCCTCGCGGTCCTTCTGCGCCTTCTCCAGCATCGCCTTGACCTCGGCCAGCGGGACCAGGCGGCCCGCCTCGGCGGCCTCCTCGAGGATGACGTCGACGTCGCTCATGGCGGGCACCTCACTCGAGGGCCAGCAGGTGCTCGGCGCGCACGACCAGGGTCTTGGCCATGTTGCCGTGCATCACGTCGATGACGAAGGCGGAGCCCTGCTTGGACGCCACCGTGCCGGTGAGGCCCTGGAAGCGCTTGTGGGTCATCCCCTTGTGCTGGCTGGGCTCCATCTTGATGGCGACGCGGCTGCCGACGGGGAACTCCGCCAGGACGCGGTTGGGAGGCAGCACGCCGCGCTTGCGCGGGTCCTTCAGGAGCAGGTGGCGGGTCTTGGAGCGGAGCCCCTTGGAGCGGACGGGCATGGTCGGACCTTCGGTTGCCCAGCGGCGCCCTGGGTGGGGCACCACGGGTGGGTAGGGCGGCCAGGACCGGTCCCTGTTTATAGCGATTCCGCCGCCTCCCCGGCTTCAGAGTCCGCCGCGCCGCAGCCAGGCGTTGCGGGGGGATGAGGGTCAGCTCTGCGCGAACTCGATTCTCGTCCATCAAGGCGACGACTCCTACGCTGTACTGGATGGACCTGCCATCTGGCCTCAACTGCAAGCCCAACTGCCAGAGGCGCGTTCTAGTCAGAGCAGCCGCGAGCCGCCGTCCTGCACCGCGACGAGGACCGAGGTGCCGTCGCCGCCGAGCACGAAGCCCCGCGGGTCCGCGGCGATGCCGGCGCTGGAGGCGTAGGCCCACGCGACGCGGCCGTCGGGCAGCAGGGCGCCGCCGAGGAAGTCCAGCATCGAGCGGTCGGAGGTGCTGCAGCCGCCGCCCTTGGTGCAGATGCCGCCGCTGTGCACCTTGGCGGCAACGACGGCGGTGGCCGCGCGCTCGCCGTCCACCACCGTGGCCTCCATGTCCCAGGTGCCCTCGTAGTCCGAGTCGACGTGGACGTCGCTGGCGGCGTAGTAGCCCACCGCGTAGCGGCCGCCCGCGCCGCCACGACCCACGGCATGATGGCGGTGCGGTCGCCGGACAGCAGCCGGGGCGCGCCCCAGGTGGCGCCGTCGTCCTTGCTGGCCATGGTGTAGACGGACGCGACGGTGGAGGCGGCGCGGCCCTCGGGGTCGAGGCGCTGCTCGCTCCAGGCGTAGACCAGGGTGCCGTCGCCGGTGCGCGCCAAGGCGGGGGCCATCAGGGTGCCGGACCACTGCGACACGGCGGGGTCCTTGGTGATGACGTGCCCGGTGCCGACGATGCCCCAGGTGGCGCCGCCGTCGAGGGAGCGCAGCAGCCGCAACTCGACCTGCGGGTCCTTCGGCAGCAGCACGCCGCCGACGACGGGCTGGTCGCTGTTGAGCGGCTTGGTGTAGGCGACGAGGAGCCGCTGGCCGTCGGGGCTGCCCGCGATGGGGCCAATCCAGCCGATGCTGGCGTCCAGCGTGGCGGGCTTCGTCCACTTGGAGCCGCCGTCGTGGCTCACCGCCACCGCCGCCGCGCGCGCCGGGCTGGTGGCCATCCATGCGGTGACGACCGTGCCGTTCGGCCCGCCCCAGCTCCACTGCCGGTCGGAGCCGGCGCCCTTGGGGACCGGGTTGCCGCGGTACTCCCAGGTCGTGCCGTCGTCCACGGAGCGCCAGTGCGGCAGGCCGCTGCCCAGGTTGCTGGCGTAGAGGGCGCCTGCCGCGTCGATGGAGAGCATCGCGTCGCCGTTGGCGCGCGGCGAGCCGGGGTCCAGGCTGCCGTTGCGGAGCCGGTTCAGCGACTCCCAGCTCGCCCCGCCGTCGGCGCTGCGGAAGATGGGCGCGTTGAGGCACTGGCTGTGGCTGCCCTCGCAGCCGGGGAAGGTGAGCAGGAGGCGGCCCCAGGCGTCGGCGACGAGGGTGGGCTCGCCGAGGAAGCCGGTGCCCACCGCCTTGCCGGCGCGGTAGGTGGCCGCCACCAGGTCGCCGGCCGGGGCCGTGGCGTTGGGCAGCACCCGCATCTCCATGGGCGGGGCCGGCGCCGGCGGCTCGGGGGGCGCGGCCGGGGGCTGGGCGCAGCCGGCCAGGAGGGCGAGGCAGAGCAGGAGGGCGGGCAGGAGGGAACGCATGGGCTGGCCAGACAGGGGCGGTCTCTTGAGCCTTGGGAGGACTCATAGGGCCCAGGCCCATGCCCCGGCGTGCGGACCCGCTTCGGGCTGGCGGCCTGGTCGAACAGCCACTTCGACAACGCGCTCTATCCCCTGCGCACGCCGCACGCCGAGTACCTGCCGCGCTACGCCGCCCTGTTCGACGTGGCGGAGGCGGACGTGCTGGCGCACAGGATGCCGGGCAGGGAGCTGGCGGAGTGGGTGGAGCAGACGCCAAAAGGGTTCGAGTTCCTGCCCAAGATGCACGAGTCGGTGACGCACGAGGGCGCCGGCGTGGAGAAGGCACGGCAGTTCATGGCCGGCCTCGCCCCGCTGCGCGACGCCAAGAAGCTGGGGCCTGTGCTGCTCCAGTTCCCGCCCAGCCTCGACCGCCTCAAGGGCTCGGAACTTCTCCAGGAGCTCCTGCGGCTGGGCGAGCCGGGGACGTTCGCCGTCGAGGTGCGCAACCCGTCGTGGTTCACCGACGCCTTCCGCAGCCTGCTCGAGGACCACGAGGCGCCGCTCGTCTGGTCCACCTTCCCCGGCGCCTTCGCCCCCCCGTGGGCCACCGCCGAGAAAGGCTACCTCCGGTTCACGGGCAAGCACATCCACAAGCGCGGCCGCCACGTCACCGTCGCCGACCGGCTCGCCGACATCCTGGAGGTCCGCAAGCGCGCCGCACAGGCCCCGTGGAAGGAGGCGTACTGCATCGTCACCAACCCGTTCGAGGGCAACGCCGTCGACTCGATGCCCCGCGTCGTGGCCGCGCTCGCCGGGCCGGAGGAGGGCAAGCGGTTCGGGCACAAGCCGGGCGAGGCGCTTCTCAAGGAACCGGTGGGCAAGGGCGGCGGCGTGCAGACGACGCTCTGACCAAGAAACCACGAAGCCAACGTTCGTGAAATTCGTGCAATCCGTGGGTTCGTCATCACGCCTGGCGGGTTGGCGGGGCCCATGCTGGCCGCCTCCCGTAGCGCAGGTGGTCCGCGATGGCCTGTGCGAACAGCCGCTCCAGCGTCGGCCCGTGCTGCGCCAGGTGGTCCGCCAGCCCTGGCAGCGCCGCGATGGCGAACGCCCCGTCCCCGCGCGGCCGCACCTCCACCAGCCCCGCGTCGGCCAGGGCGCGCAGCACCTTCGTCACCATCGGGTGGTTGGCGCGGATCTCCCACGCCAGGGTGCCTTTGGTCAGCACGCCGTGGTGGCGCAGGGCCAGCAGCGCGAGGTAGGCGTAGCCGTCCGCGGGCAGGCGCGCCTTCCTCACGGCGTCTCCTCCGGCGTGATGGGCGGCACGAGGAAGGTCTCCGGCCCCTCCCGCCACGCGACGTGGACGAGTCGCGGCCCATCCTGTCCCTCCAGCCAGGCGAGCGCATCCTCGGGAAGCGTGTCCAGGTTCCCGCCGCCAGGGACACGCAGGACGCCGAGCGGTGCCCGGCTACGGTCCAACTCGGCGGCGACGCGCCGCAGCTCCGCGACGGTCGCCTGCGCGGCGTCCCGCACCAACGAGGGCCCCGGCCACGCCACCTCTCCATCGAACCCGCCTGCGAAGCTGGACGAGAAGGCGGCCCGCTCGCGCTCCGCCCACCACCCCGCGAGGCCGTGCACCCCGAGCGCTCCCAGCAGCGCCGCAGTGGCGCCCGCGAGGGCCAGCAGCGTCCCAGCCACCGGGCCGACACCTTCTGGCCGCGTGGGCAGCAAGGGAACGATGGCCAGGAAAGCGGCCGCTGCGAGAAGCCCGCCCGCCGCAAGCCACGGCCGCCCTCCGCCGCGCCCCGCGTAAGCGGCTGGCGAGTCGAGCACCGGAGGCCGAAAGGACGCGCTCACGAGGAGGCCCAGCCCCGCCGCGGTCGCCGCGAACCAGGCCGCGTGCGCCACCTCGAAGCCCTCCAGGAAGCCGAACCCGAAGCTGGAGAGCGGGACCAGCGTGGCCCCCGCCAGGATGAGCGTCGAACCGGCCAGCGCGCGGCCCGGCGGGGCGTCGCGGGAAAGGCGGAGGGCCACGGCGCCGAGCGCGACCAGCAGCGCCATCGGCAGCCCGACGCCGAAGTAGGAGGCGAACCCGGGGATGCCGGGCTGCATCTGGAACAGCACGCCAGCCGCGACGGCGGGGAGCGCGAGCGCCACTCCCCACGCCCTGCGCACGCCCGCCACTCCAAGCACGGCCGCACCCGCCGCGACGAGGGGCCAGCAGAGCAGGCGGTCGTAGTGGAGCAGCGCCAGGCCGAGCCACGCCAGGGCCAGGCCGCCGAGCGACAGGCCGAGGACGCCCCGCCGGCGCGGAGCCAGCGCCACCAGCAGCGGCGCCGCGGCCGCCGTGAGCAGCAGGAGCAGGAAGTAGGACGGGGGCGGCAGGTCCACGGGTCTGCTCCCGCGCCGGGACCTTAAACCCCCGCCATCAAGTTGGTGGCCGTCCTCCTTGCGTGGCCGCGCCTCTGCCGCCGCATGCGCCTGGTCGCCCTTGGCCTCCTGCTCGCCGCGCTCGCCGCTCCCGCCACCGCAGGCTCCGCCGCCGACCCCGAGGTGGCGGACAGCGCGGACGCCCCGGCCACGCCGTGGGCCGACCTGACCGCCATCTGGCTCGACGGCCTGAACGCGACGCACGTGGAGCTGCACGTCCAGGTCGCGGCCGTGGACGGGCCGCCGCAGGGCAGCGAGGTCGGCGCCCGCCTGCGCGTCGGCGGCGCCTTCACCCTCGTCGGCTTCACGACGGTCCCACTGGCGGGCGGCGTCTACACCGGCGGCTTCCACTGCCCGGGGCAGGCGCAGGGCTTCGACGCGCCCGACACCAGCCAGTGCAGCGACCTCGCCGTCACCATCGCCGGGAACGCCTACCACTACAGCGTGCCGCTCGCGCTGCTGGGCGCCGCGCCGGGGGACGCCATCGAGTTGGTCGGCTACTCGGAGCTCATTGCCGGGCCCGACGGCGGGCTCGACCAGGCGGGGCCGGGCCGCACGTTCGAGGTGCCCAAGCCCGCGCCGGCCCCTGCACCCTCCACCTCCACCCTGTCCGCAACGGCCTCCACCGCGCCGACCGCCGCGTCATCCCCCTCCGGGCCTGCGCCCTCCAACCGCACCGCCGCCGCACCCCCGCTGGGCCTGGCGCTCCTCTGGGCGGCCCTCCTGGCGCGGCGGCGGGCCTGAGGCGCCGCGAGGCGGAAGGCATGTATCCATGGCCCGCCGATTCCGCCCCATGGCCGCGAAGAAGCCCAAGGAGCGCAAGGTCGGCACCGTCGAGCACTATTACCCCAAGGTCCACGCCGCGTCCGTGGGGCTGGAGGGCGACCTCAAGCTCGGCGACACCATCCACATCAAGGGCCACGGCGACGACCTGACGGAGAAGGTCAAGAGCCTCCAACTCGACCACGCGCCCATCCAGGAGGCCCACGCCGGCCAGCACGTCGGTGTCCAGGTGCCGCAGAAGGTGCACGAGAAGGCCGAGGTGTTCAAGGTCGTGAAGGCGGCCGCGCCCAAGGCCGCGCCGAAGAAGGCGGCGAAGAAGCCGGCGAAGCGCACCGCCAAGAAGGCGCCCCGCAAGGCCGCCCGCAAGCCGAAGAAGAAGGCCGCGGGGAAGGCCGCCAAGCGGAGCACCCGCAAGGCCCCGGCCCGCAAGGCCGCCAAGCGCGCCGTCCCCAAGCGGGCGAAGGCGAAGCGGGGCAAGGCTGGCCGCAAGCGCTGAGCCCCAGGCGAGCCCTCTTGAGCGGGCAGCCGCTGCCGGCGCCCATGTCCAAGCCGCTGGCGCCCGTCCCCATGAGCCAGTCCGCGACCACGATGAGCAAGCTGATGACGCCGGAGGAGGCGAACGTCTACGGCAACGTGCACGGCGGCTCCATCCTCAAGTACATCGACGAAGCCGCCGCCGTCGCCGCGTGGCGCCACGCCCGCGTCGCCAAGGTCGTCACCGTCTCGCTGGAACGCATGGACTTCCGCGAGCCGGTGTTCATCGGCGACATCCTGGTGGTGCGCGCCACCGTCCGCCACGTCGGCCGCACCTCGATGCTGGTGGGCGTCCGCGTCGAGGCGGAGAGCCCACAGACCGGCGAGACCCGCCACACCGCGAGCTGCTACATGACGTTCGTCGCCCTCGACCGCAACAACCAGCCGACGCCGGTGCCCCCCGTCGTCGCGGCGACCGACGAGGAGAAGGCGAAGATGGAGAAGGCACGCCGCATCGCCGAGATCATCAAGGCCAGCCGCGAACACCCGGCGGACAAGCTCTGAGGCTGATGAACGAGCGCCAACCCGGCGTGCCGAGGCTGCATTTTACGTGCAGGGAACGTAAACTCTTTGTGCTTACGTTCTTTGCACGTAAGCAAGCCAATACGCAGGTGCCTCCCAATGGATGTCCGTGAAGTCCACGCGTTGGTCCAAGCCGGCCGCGCCATCAAGTCGCCCACCTACCATCCTGGGAAGCGCGGCATCGGCTTCCTGCAGATTCTCGCCGCCCTGGAGCGCTGCTATCGGGTCAGCCAGGATTCCCGGTCCAGGTCCGATGGGGCACCCGCCCATCCAGACGGCTGGTATGCGCTGGCCAACCTCCCGAACCGCCGCCGGCTCCGCGTCGATTTCGACGTCTCCCGCGACGAGGCGGGCAACCTGCTGCTGATTGTGACTGCCTACGATGCGTGATGCCATGTTCCCATCCCCCGACGCCACCTACCCAAGCCCGCGTGAATGGGCAGAAGCTCTCTCTCGGCTGCGGGACCGCCTCATGCACAAGCGGCCCCGCGCCTTCCCTCCCGGGATTGTCCGAAAATGCCCCGTTTGCTCCAAGAAGGCCCTGGAAAGCCGGGACGACCTTCTGCGGGAGGTGATTGTTGGCGCCATGGCGCTGATCCACCACAACCTGCACGGGGCGCGCTGCAAGTCCTGCAAGACCGAATTCCTGGAAGCTTACGAGGACCTGGCCTTGGAGGAGGGGAGCCCCCTCCGGGCCTTGACAGACTACCAGGCCAGGGTCACGAGCGTTTCTGGCAAGAACCTTGGAACATACTGGCCAAAGGACGTTGTCCGGGTCATGGACCTGCACAGCCAGGACGCCTTGCGGGTCCAGGTGCTCGATCCAGACACGATGCTCATCCACCGCGCGCATGAACACCCTTGATCGGGGGATGGCGGAACCGCTGAGGCGCCACGATTCGGCGCCCGCCCCAGCCACGATTCCGCGTTCGCGCCAGTCCAGTGATAACCTCCAAGAGGGGGTGGGGTCCTCATGGCCCCCACGCGCGCCGCCCTCACCGCCCGCATCCTGCTCGCCGCCCTTGCGCTGGCCGCAGGCACCGCCGCCGCCACCGTCCACCAGGACGCCGGGCGCTTCGGCCTCCCCGCCGCCCACGCCGGCGACCGCTGGGCCTACAACGTCACCAGCCTCGACGGCGCCGTGGAGCTCCCCGACGGCGGGCAGTGGCTCCAGTCCACGTTCGAGCGCAGCGCCGCCCACGCCGCCGCCGACGCCACCGGCGCCTGGCACGCCGCGCAGACCTTGACGGAGCGCCGCGTGGTGGTCGGCCGGGACGACGCCATCGTCCGGCATGAGGTCGCCGCGGCCGCCACGCTCGCCTCGACGCAGGAGCGGCACGGCGGCGGCAGGTCGACCACGACCGCCACCCTGCCCAACAACCTCACCGCCGCCGACCGCGAGCAGGAGACGCAGTGGACCTGGTGGACCGCCTACGGCTCCGGGGCGCCCTGCGGCCACGCCTCCAGCCTGCAGGGCACCGTGGCCGACCCCGCGCAGGGCGTCGCGGTGGCGGGGGAGTGCGGCGGCAACCAGTTCCATTCCCTCGGCAGGACCGCTGCGGGGCTCCTCGTGGTCAGCAACGGCCCCACGACGCTCTGGCTCTCCCCCGCCTGCCCGGTGCCGGTGCGCATCGAGCGCCCGCTCCCGTGGAACCAGACCCGCACCCTCGTCTGGAACCTGACCGGCTTCTCGCCGGGCGAGAAGGGCGTCCCCGCCGCGCCCGCGCTCCCGGCCCCCCTGCCTCCCCTGGCGACGCAGCCGGGCGACCGCCCGCTCGACGGCCTCCCGCTCGCCTTCCCCCTCGACGAGGCCCTCAAGGTGGCGCGCGCCTCCGGCCCGCTGGCCGACTTCGAGCGCAGCCACCCCGGCGCCTTCCTGCGCAGGGCCAGCGTGGACGAGCGCGTCGACGACACCGCCCCAGGCCGCGCCCGCAGTGTGCGCTGGGACCTGGAATCCACCGACGGCCACACCGCCGCCCGCGTCCGCGCCAGCCGCACCTGGACCTCGCCGCTGGCCGACGACAGCCTCGAGCGGTTGGTCCGCGGCACGCCGGTCCCGCCGCAGGACGACGTCGCCCCGCTCAAGGCGAGCCTCGCTCCCTACCCGCCGGCCGCGCCCGCCTCCTGGCCCACGGTCCAGTCCGCCCTCGCCCGCTGGCACGCCCTCGGCGGCTCCGGCGAGAATGCCTGGGGCTTCGAGGCGGTGTGCGCCGACGCGGGCTGCACCGCCGCCCAGGCCCGCACCATCGTGGGCCACGACGACCGCTGGCGCCCCCAGCAGGCGGTGGGCATCAGCATCGTCATCATCGACCGCCGCACCGCCGACCTCGCGGCCTTCAGCGCCGACGGCACGGCGTGGCGCGAGCAGGCGAGGGTCGAGGCCAGCAAGCAGTACGTCCTCGGCCCACTGGCGCTCGGCGACGCGCCCCAGTCCCGCGAGCTTCCGGCCACAGCGGCCGCCCTTCCCTTCGTCCCCCTCGGCCTGGCCGCCACCGCCGGCCTCCTGCTCCTGCTCGCGCTGCTGCCCACCAAGGCGCTGCTCGGGCTGTGGCACCGCCCCGCCGCCGACCACCCGCTGCGGACCCAGGTCGTTCAGCTCCTCGAGGCGGAGCCCGGGCTGCACCACACGGAGGTCCAGCGCCGGCTGGGGCGCGGCAACGCCGTCGTGAGCCACCACCTGCGCACGCTGGAGCGCGAGGGCCGCATCGTCGCCCGGCAAGGCCCGCGCTACAAGGTCTACTTCCTCGCCACGCAGCCAGCCCCCGCCCACGCCGCGCTCGCCAAGAGCCCCCTCGCCGCCCGCATCCTGGAGGAACTGGGCGAGCCGGCCACCGGCAAGCAGCTCGCCGACCGCCTCGGCGTCGCCCCCAGCAGCATCGCGTTCCACGTCCGCCGCTTCCAGGACGCCGGCCTCGTCGTGGCGCACCGCGTCGGGCGCGAGGTCGTCCTGCGCCGCGCCCCTGCCTGAGCGCTTTTCCCCCACGCGTCCTTGCGTGGGCGGATGCAGACGTTCCTGCCCTACCCGGACTTCGCCGCCTCGGCGCGGGCCCTGGACCGGCAACGGCTGGGCAAGCAGCGGCTCGAGGCGCTGCACCTGCTCCAGATTCTGCGCGGCGTCGAGGCCCGTCATGGCTGGCGCTCCCACCCGGCGCTGCGGATGTGGCGCGGCCACGCCAACGCGCTGGCGATGTACGGCATCGCCGTCTGCAAGGAGTGGCGGCGGCGCGGCTACGTCGACAACCTGCTGCCCCGCTTCCAGGCGCTCGTCGACCGCCGCGCGTCGTTCCGCCGCCCGCCCTGGCTGGGCGACCCCGCATTCCACGCCTCGCACCGCAGCAACCTCCTGCGCAAGGACCCCGTTTGGTACAGCCAGTTCGGCTGGACGGAGGGGCCGGAGATGCCCTACCTGTGGCCCGCCAGGACGGACGCGGCGTAGCGTCCGGGCCGCGCCGTCCGCCAGACCCAACCCCAGGAACCTCTGTGGGACGGCGGCAATCCTTTACGGCCATCCCCAGTCGCGGCGCCATGGTCCGAAAGGGGCAGACCGCGGCGGAGGCCGGCAGCGACTTCGAGAAGGGGCAGGGGCCCGCCACCCGCACCGAGCGCGACAGCATGGGGCCGATGGAGGTCCCCATCGACGCCCTGTGGGGCGCCAGCACCCAGCGCGCGGTGCAGAACTTCCCGGTCTCCGGCCTGCGGATGCCGGAGGAGTTCCTTCGGAGCTTGGGCCTCGTCAAGTGGGCGTGCGCCATGGCCAACAAGGAGCTGGGCGTGCTGAAGGCTCCCGTCGCCGACGCCGTGGGCGAGGCGGCGCTGGCCATCTACGGCGGCGAGCACCTCGGCGAGTTCCCCATCGACGTCTTCCAGACCGGCTCCGGCACCTCGACCAACATGAACGCCAACGAGGTCATCTCCCACCTCGCCACGCAGGCGCTCGGCGAGCCGGTCCACCCCAACGACCACGTCAACTTCGGCCAGTCCAGCAACGACGTCATCCCCACCACGATGCACGTCGCCGCCGTCCTCCAGGTGGAGCACGAGCTGGTCCCGGCGCTGGAGCACCTGCACGCCTGCCTCGCGCGCAAGGCGGCCGAGTTCGACGGCGTCGTCAAGGTCGGCCGCACCCACCTGCAGGATGCGGTGCCCATCCGCCTCGGCCAGGAGTTCTCCGGCTACGCGCGCCAGGTCGAGCTCGGCATCCGCCGCGTCCGCCAGGCGCTGGAGGGCCTGCTGGAGGTCGCGCAGGGCGGCACCGCCGTCGGCACAGGCCTCAACGCCCACCCCGAGTTCGGCGCCAAGGTCGCGGCGAAGCTGGAGGAGGCCACCGGCTTCCTCTTCCGCGAGGCGGAGAACCACTTCGAGGCGCAGGGCAGCCGCGACGCCTACGTCTTCCTGGCCGGCGCCCTCGACACGGTGGCCGCGAGCCTGATGAAGGTCGCCAACGACGTGCGCCTCATGGGCTCCGGCCCCGACTGCGGCCTCGGCGAGCTGCAGCTCCCCGCCATCCAGCCCGGCAGCAGCATCATGCCCGGCAAGGTCAACCCCGTCATCTGCGAGGCCGTCACGATGGTGGGCGCCCACGTCACCGGCAACAACACGGCGGTCCGCATCGGCGGCCAGTGGGGCCAGCTCGACCTCAACGTCATGCTGCCGATGATGGCGCACGACCTGCTGGAGTCGGTGCGCCTGCTCGCCGCGGTCTCCCGCGTCTTCGTCGACCAGTGCCTCGACGGGCTCAAGGCCAACGAGGCGCGCGCCACCGCCGCCGTCGAGCGCTCCGTCTCGATGGCCACCGCGCTCAACCCGCTCATCGGCTACGACAGGGCGGCCAAGATCGCCAAGGCGAGCCAGAAAGAGGGCAAGACCGTGCGCGAGGTCGCCTACCGCGACTCCGGCCTGACCAAGGAGCAGGTGGACGAGGCGCTCGACCCACGCAAGCAGACGGTGCCGAGCGCGGACCGCGTGGCGGCTGGCGGCGGATAGCCACCGACGGACCACGGATTGCCGAGTCACCAGAGCTTCTCGGTGAAATCCGTGCAATCCGTGGTTTGGTTGGTCGGGGGGCGAGTTTAGGGGCAAAGCCTGCGCTGCGGGGAGAGGGGGAGTCGGTCCTCACTCCCGTAGCGACTCCAACACTACGAACTGAGGACTCTAAGGCTCCCGCCTTTGTAGGCTGGCCCATGGCCTCCGCCAAGACCCGCGCCCGCCTCCTGCTGGGCCTCTGTATCCTGCTCGCCCTCGCCTTCCTGGCCAGCGGCGGCAGCAAGCTCGCCAACGCCGACTCCTCCAGCGGCCTCCCGTTCGGCCAGCAGTTCGTCGCCTGGGGCTACCCCGCCTGGGCCCGCTTCGTCGTCGGCGCCGCCGAGGTCGCCGGTGCCATCGGGCTGCTCGTCCCCGCCACCCGCTTCTACGCCTCTGGCAGCCTCACGCTCCTCATGCTCGGCGCCATCACGACCCACCTGCGCGTCGGCGAAGCTGCCTACGCCCCCTTCCCGCTCGCGCTCGGCCTGCTCACCGCCACCGTCGCCTGGGCCAGCCGCCCCGAGCGCCTGCCCTTCACCGGCTCCCACCCCGCCGCGGAGTAATCATGCCCAACGTCCACCCCGCCCTCGCCCAACCCGTCGCCACCCTGGTCCCGCAGCGGCAGCCCGACGCCCCCGTCGACCCCCTCTTCGTCGGCCGCTGGAGCCCACGCTCCTTCCTCCCCGACCCGGTCCCGCGCGCCGTCCTGGAGTCGATGGTGGAGGCCGCGCGCTGGGCGCCCAGCAGCCTGAACCTCCAGCCGTGGCGCTTCTTCGTGACCGGCCAGGGCCCGACGCGCGACGCGTGGAACGAGGCGGTCGCCCCCGGCAACCGCGCCTGGAGCGACAAGGCCCCGGTCCTCGTCTGGGTCGTCGCGCGCACCACCCTCGGCCCCAACCCCTACCACCCGCCAGAGACGCCGAACCGGCACGCCCTCTTCGACACCGGCGCCGCCGCGCTCTCCTTCGTCCTGGAGGGCGAGCGGCACGGCCTGCGGTCCCACCCCATGGGCGGCATCGACGCGCCGAGGGCGCACGCCCTCCTCGGACTCGACGCGAGCCACGAGGTCGTCTGCGCCATCGCCGTCGGCCGCCAGGGCCCCGCCGCCGCGCTGCTTGACGGGTTCCGTTCCCGCGAGGCGCCCAGCCCCCGCAAGCCGGCCGCCGAGGTCGCTTCGTTCTCCGGCCTCTGACCGACGCAAACCTTCAGCACCTCGCCGCCCCTCCGCCGGGGCGTGGAGGCCGAGCCAGGCAAGCCCCTTCCTGCGGGCGACCTCGACGACCCGCGCCGCCTCTACGTTGCCGCTACCCTGGCGCTCGCCGCCGGCGCCGCGCTCTGGCTCGGCGGCTTCCTGCTGCTGCGCGGCACCGGCCACGGCACCGGGGGCTGGAACGCTGTGTGGGGGCTGGGGGGCGTGTCGTTCCTGAGCGCCGTCCTCATCCCCGTCCCGGGCGTCACCGCGACCACGCTCTTCGCCCTGCGCGACGACGTGGCGCTCGGCGCCTTCGCCGTCCTCGGCGCCGCCCTGGGCAGCACCTTGGGCGCCGGCCTGCTGCTTGCCCTCGGCAACACCGGCCGCGAGCACCTGCGCCGCCGCGCCACCCACAGCCGCCGCGCCCGCAAGGCGCTGGAGTGGAGCACCAAGCTCGCCAGGAAGTGGACCTACGCCGGCGTGGCGCTGCTGCTCATCCCGCAGTTCATCCCCAAGCTCCCCGTCCTCTACGCCGCCGTGCTCGTGCGCCTGCGCGCCATCCCGTTCCTGGCGGCGGTCTTCGCCGGGGTGGCCCTGCGCAACCTCGCCGTCCTGGGCTTCTTCACGCTCGCCCTTTGACGGCCGGCTGGGCCTCGACGTGGGCCTTGAGGCGGCGCAGCAGGTCGTCGTCCTGCGCCTCCACCTGCCGCATGATGGTGTTGCTGAACAGCGCCATCACGCCCTTGCCCCGGCCGTGGCACTGGTAGTCCACCTGCGTCCCCTTCCCCATCGGCAGCAGGTCGAAGCCCAGGTCCATCCCGAACGGCTTGGCGTCCACCCGCAGGTCGAGCGCCTTGTCCTTCTGGGCGCGCACCACCTTGATGTCCGCCACCAGCGTGCGCTTGCCGGCCTGCCGCACCTCCTGCCACACGTTGCCGGCCTCCATCTTGTCGCCCAAGACCCACTCGGTGCGCTGGATGGCCGGCATCCACCGCGGCGCCTGCTGGAGGTCGGTGAGCACCGCGTAGACCTTGGCGGGCGGGGCGTCGATGGCCACGCTGCGCTTGAAGCCGGGCATGCCCGCCCGAGAGGGTGGCCGCGGAAAAAGTCAGAGGTGTCGCTGCGGCCCGACAACCCCGTCGAAGTGCGTCGCGAGCATCCGGCCGTCGACGATGCGGATGTCGAGGCTTGGGAGGGGCGATGGCGCAGGGCCGGCGACCGGCACGCCGCGGTGGAACGCGTCCCACTGTCCAAGGTGGCACGGGTCGATGAGGCGGCCGTCGAGCAGGCCGTCGCCGTCGTAGTCCCCGACGTCGAGCGAGGCGCCGAGCCGCGCGTTGAAGCCGACCGTGCAGCCGAGGTGCGTGGACTTGGCCGACAGCGCGAACAGCCGCAGCTCCGGGTGGCCGGGCACACCGATGGAGGGCGTGGCCGAGCCGGCGCCGCGCGCCGCCTCCACGCCGGCAAGCTGCTGGGCGGGGACGGCGAACACCAGGACGGGAAGTCCGGCCCAGGTGCCGGCCTGGACCGTCGGCGCCGCCGGGACGGCCAGCGGCTCGCCCTGCAAGTCACGGATGGGGGTCTGCGCCAGCGCCTCGCCCCGGTGCGAGGCCGACCAGGCCAGGAGCAGGACGAGGAGCCCCGCGCACGCCAGGCTGGAGGCGCGCAGGGCCAGGCGCGGCAGGTCCATGGTCGCGCCATCCAGGCGGCTCCCATACGGCTTGCGATGACGGCAATGGAGCGCGCACTCCTGGGGGGAAAGGCGCCGCGCTTCGGGCAAGCAACACAAAGGTCCATGTGCCGGGAGCCCTCGTCCTGGCCATGCGCCTCGCCCTGCTCGCCGCCTTCGCCCTCCTGCTGGCGGGCTGCGCCTCCCAACCGGAACCCACGGCTCCGACGTCCACGGGCAGCAGCACGACGCAGGCCGCCAAGCTGACCGCGACCGCGCCCAAGCTGGTCCAGTCCGTCGCCTACCTCAACGACACCGGCAACACCGGCGTCGGCTTCGGCGGCTGCATCTTCGTCCCCACCCCGACCTGCGAGTTCCCCGACCAGCCCGTGCCCGGCAAGAGCGACTTCGAGGTCACCCTCCCCGCTGGGAACGTCACCGCCTTCGACGTCACGGTCACCTGGCAGTCCAGCACGCCGCAGACTGCCACGCTGGCCGTGGGCGCGATGGTGATGAACGAGTGCGACGGCTGCAACGAGACCTTCCTCGGCGAGTTGGCGGGCACCTCCCCGCTGCACTTCACGATGGACGGCCTCGCCGCGCCGCTGCAGGCCACCCAGGTCGTCCACTTCTACGTCTACAACGCCGGCGGCGCCGTCGCCAACCAGAACGTTCCCGGCTTCGCCTACGCCACGGTGGACCAGGCGTTCGCGTTCGCCGGCAAGGTCACGGTGGAGCGGCGGGCCTAGCGCCGCTGCTGCTCGCGGATGCGCTGCTCCTCGCGGGCCTGCAGGTTCTGGCCGGGGCCCACTGCCATGAAGCCGTGGATGGCCAGCCCAAGGCCCCAGCCCAGGTGCGTCCAGACGGGCCAGTAGTAGGAGCCGCTGCTGTCCCGGAACGTCGGCACGTGAGTGTCCGACTTCAGGAGCCAGAGGCCGGCGAGGAACAGGTTCACCAGGACGTAGACCATCGCGTGGACCTTGAACCCGACACGCTGCTTGGCGAGCCTGGTGATCTCGCCGTCGGAGAGGGCCATGCCGGCGGCAGCGTGGAAAGGGTTGATGAGCTGCGGCTCGCCTGGAACAGGCCAAGGCGTGTCCGCCGCAACCTATGTATACAAAGCTGTAGACAAGGGTGGATGATGGCGACCGAAGTGCTCAGTTTCCGGCTCGACTCGAAGGACGTGGCCTACTTGCGCAAGCACGGGCTCAACCCCAACGAGTTTGCCAAGAGCGCCGTGGAGACCTACCTGCGCCGCCTGCGTGCCCAGAAAAGCGTCGGCGCCCTGGCAAAGGCCGGCTGGAAGCTTCCCAAGCCGGTCGAGCAGGTCATTCGCGAGATGCGTGATTCCCGGTGACCTGCACCCTCGACGCTTCCCTCGTCTTCCTGCTGGGCCAAGGCGGCAAGGAGGACGCGCGGGCCCCGCGCTTCCAAGCCATCTACGCCGACTTGGCCGAGAGCTTCATGCTCGTTGCCCCGGAGATGCTGGCCTACGAGATGGCGAACCTCGTTCACGGCAGGGCCCGCGACCCCGCCAAGGCAGCCACGGCACGCCACGCACAGTTGGAGGAGGCCCTGTCCGGCATCCTGCTGTTCCCGACCCGGCCCGAGTGCCGCCTCCGCATCGGCGAGTTGGTCGAGAAGCACGGCCTCTCAGCTTACGACGCCGCCTACTTGGAGATCGCCGAACGGCTCGGCGGCCTGCTGGCGACGGAGGACGAGGTGCTGCACCGCGCCGCCGTCAAGGTGCTGGGGGCCAAGCGAGCGTTGCGGCTGGCGGGGTTGGAAAAACTATCGACCTGATTTTTTTCACGGTATTGTGAACGGTCCAAAATCTCTAAGATGGTGGAAAATGTCCACTAATTTCTGAGCGTCAGTAGTTGCACAAATGGTGGCCCCGTTTGCGTGAGTCTCTAACTGGTCAAAACCCTGCAATCCACGCCATTCTCGGTCAAGGCCGTAAGCAGAAACTTTCTCGCACAAATATGAAGCAAGGATTTCGGAAGAGACCACACCCTGAGCTTCAACACTAACAACAACTAGGCCACTCCGTTGGCTAATGGTCGCTTTCCAACCCGATTTTCCAAGCTCGTTCTGGCATATCCCCGACACCACAACACGCTTGAGTTGAACGATAGAGGCTTCGCGAGACTTCGAATTGAAGAAATCGGTTTCCAGAACTGAGGAAGACTCCTCATCTAATTTGTATTCATCTTTCTGCGCACGAAGCCTAAGGACTTCAATGGTAATCATGTCACAATCGCCTTCAGGCAGTCCGCCTCAACGGCCCGCTTGACCTCGAGCGCCACCCGCCGCCCCGTGGACATGTTGGTCCGCCACAGCGCGTTCCCATACGGATGCCCCGTGGCGACGTGGACGTTCGTGCCACCGCCGATGCGGGGTGCCACGTCGTAGATGTGGAAGTTCATATCCTTGTCCACGCAGGTCTGGAGGCAGAACGGCCCGATGATGCCGGG
The DNA here is from genome assembly GCA_046352715.1 of Thermoplasmatota archaeon. Taxonomy (GTDB): domain Archaea; phylum Thermoplasmatota; class E2; order JACPAO01; family JAHFTW01; genus JAHFTW01. The sequence goes on from JBHELM010000219.1 coordinate 18,052, forward strand.
GTCGTAGTGCTCCTTCGCGGCGGCGACCCACTTCTCGCCGAGCGCGAACACCTTCCCCAGCAGGCTCTCGCGCACGGTGGCCGTGTTGTGGCCGACGACGGTCATCTCGGGGACGAGCTGGTGCGCCGGGAGGCTCATCTGCTGCGGCGCGGGGATGCGGACGTGGCCGTCGAGGCTGGACTCGAAGCGCCAGTCGACGCCGAGCAGCTCCAGCGGCTCGGCGTTGCGGAGTTTCCTGCTGACGGGGCTGTGGAAGAAGTTGAAGTTGAACACGGGGCCGATGATGTAGTCCTCGATGCGCGCCTTGTCGAGGCTCTCCTGGTCGATGGTGCCCGCCTTCAGCAGCTCCTTGCTCTTGGCGTGGTACTCCTTCGTGCTGGCGCAGGTGAAGAAGCCGCGCTCCAGCCTCTTCTTGGCGTGGTGGAGCTTGACGATGGCCAGTTGGTCGATGTCGTCCGGGGACTTGATGCGGCGCGGGAACGGCAGCCTGGCCTGCTTGAGGAGCCAGTAGTAGTCCCGCGTGGCGCCGCGCTCCTCCGACCTGAGCATGTTGCGGCTGCCGACGACGGGCACGGCAAACTCCTGCTCCACCTTGTCGATGCCGCAGTAGCTCGTCCAGGCGCGGTTGGGGACCCACAGCGCGTGGTTGGCGACGAGCTTCGCCTGCTGCCTCGGCTCCATGACGCCATCATACTTTGGGTAGGTCCAGGTGTCGTCGACGCAGCCGCGCAGGCGCCGGCCCTTGGCGTCGCGCAGCGTCCTGAAGTAGCGCGCGTAGACCTCCGCGCGGCCCTTCTGCGCGACGGCGATGGAGCGGTAGCCCTCGTCCACCGCGCCGTCGTACACGTCGAGGCCGCTGTGGCTGGCCACGCAGGCGAGCGCGAGCCGCTTGGGGTCGTACCCTTCCGCCACGGCCTGCATCGCCTTGCGGTCCATCATCGCGCGCGGCACACCGGAAACCGGCTTAAGGCTGCCCGGGGCAAGGCGCCGACGGCGAGGGCGTGCGCCTGAGCCGCATCCGCTGCGGTCGGCTCTCACGAAACGGCGCGCCAATCCCAACCCTCTTCCGCCCGGCATGGGTGGCGGGGCCGATGCGCCTGGCGGCCGCCCTGCTCCTCGTCGCGCTCGCGGGCTGCGCCGCCCCCGAGCAGGCCAACCCCCTCCTGGGCCTCTGCCCGCAGTGGGTGGCGGAGCCTGGCGCCGGCCACCCCGGCTCCCACGACGGCGGCAACGGGACGCAGGTCGTGCAGCCGCAGAACCTCACTCACCTTGGGCGTCCCTTCGACCTGGTGCGCCTCAAGGTCGACTCCCTGGAGGGAGGGCCGGTGGAGCTGCGCGCCTACGCCATGGCCAACGGCACGGGCGGCAACGGCAACGGGACGCGCGGCGTGCAGCGCACCTGGCGCGACTTCCGCGGCGAGGCCCCGCAGGCGGTGCCCTACCTGGTGCTCGGCCCCTCCGCCGTGGGGCATGAGTTCGAGGCCGCGCTGACCTCCATCGCCCCCGGCGACGCCCCCCGCCCCGGCCCGGTCGAGCTGGCGTGGACGCTCCCCGCCGGCGGGACGGCGCACGTCGCCTACACGCTGAGCTACCACTACAAGGTGTGCGGCGCCGCCTGAACGCAAGCCGAAGCGCAAGCCCCAAAGCCTGCGCTCCCGATGGCGGGGCATGCGCGCCTTGCCGGCCCTCGCCCTGCTGCTCCTCGTCGTCCCGCTGTCGGGCTGCCAGGACACGACCGGGCCCGCGTTCGTGCCCACCTGCCCCAACTGGACCGAGGCGCAGCACCCGCTCTCCGCCCTCGTCGACACCACGCTCTACCAGGCCAAGGCGCCGGGCCAGGCGACGCGCACCAACACGGAGACCTTCCCCATCAGCAACAGCAAGGGCCCCGCGCAGCCGCCGGCGGACGAGAACGGCAAGAGGGCCGACCGCTACCTCCTGCGCTTCCCCGCCTCCACCGGCGGCCCCATCGTCGTCGAGAACGGCACCCTCACCTTCCGCGCCTACCGCAACGACACCGGGGAGCAGCTCGCCTTCGCCATCCCCACCTCGGGGCAGACGAGGATGGAGGCCACCTTCTCGGCGAGCGGCAAGGCGGCCGCCGCCAGCGTGGCCTACCTCGTCTCCCTGGTCCCGGCCACCCAGGAGCCCAAGCCCGCGGCCCTCCGGCTCGAGGCCACCTTCACCGCGCTGCCGGGCTTCACCATCGGCACGGGGAGCGGCGGGACGCCACGGGCGGGCGCCAGCTTCAGCGTCGAGCCGCTGGTCTCCTACCGCGCGCCGGGCTGCGTCCAGAAGTAGCCCAAGGTTCGGCGAAACATGGATTCCACAGATTTCACAGACCGAGGTACGTCTGTGGATCTGTGTTTGGGAGAGGGGTCAACCCAGCCGCACAAGCTCGCGTGACACCATCGCACCGAGGAACGTCCCCAGGCGCGGCGCCAGGTCCGCCTCGCCGGGGAACGTCCTCTCCAGCTCGGCATGGATTTGGGCGACCGTGCGGCTCCCGTTGATGAGGTTCCACACCGCGGTGCCGAGCGCGTCCAGCCGC
>JBHELM010000220.1:0-5386 GCA_046352715.1 Thermoplasmatota archaeon
GCCTCCGGCGGCGCCGGCCCGCCGCCGCGCGCCTTCCCGCCTGCCTCCTCCGGCGGCCTGCTTTACGTCGCCGCCGCCAATCGCAGCCTCGCCGTCGTGGAGGCCGCTACCGGCCGCGTGCTGCAGTGGCTCGGCCTGCCCGCCGCCCCCGCCACGGGCCCGGTCCTGGCGGGGGCGTTGCTCGTCCTGGTCCTGGACGATGGCAGCCTGCGAGCCTTCCGGCTGGCCGGCGATCCGCCCGGCAGGCCGCCGGCGCGGAGCGCCCCCGCGCAGGGCCCCGCGGTCCTTCTGGCCGCCTTGGCAGCGGTCGGCCTCAAGTGCTGTGGCGTGTGCGCAGAGAGGGGCCGGCGGCGCGCCGGGAGCGGTGCGCAGCCGCCTACGCCGCGCGCTCCATTTCCTCGCTCGTCGGCGTCGTTAAGCCTCGGGGTCGGCGCCGCCGCATGCGGCGCCGGCCGGCGAGCGCACATGGCCCGTGGGCGGTGGGCTGAAGACGGCCCCCACCGTCGCCCGGGTATGCACTCCCCGTGCGCCCTGGCCACCTTGGGCCTCCTGCTGCTCGCCGGCTGCGCCAACAACGTTCCCCCGCAGGCCATGACGACCTCGCTGGCGCCCACGCTGGCCCCCGGCCTCGTGCCGCGCGAGTCCGCCGCCGACGCCCGCCCCGCCCTGGTGGAGCCGCAGGCGATGCCGCAGGTCCTGGTGGCCAAGACGACGCTGGGCGGCCTCTCCCCGACCGGGGGCGGACCCGGCAGCGGCCCCGGCGCCGCGGAGCCCAACCTCGCGGTGGCCGCCGACGGCACCCTCTACGCCTCCAACCCGTGCGCCATCTGGCGCAGCGGCGACGGCGGCAAGAGCTGGAAGGAGACCGCGCACAAGGGCCAGACCGGCTGCGGCGACGGCGACATCGCCCTCGACGGCGCCGGCACCCTCTACTGGCTCGGCCTCGGCGGCGGCATCCCCTTCCAGGTCTCCACCGACCGCGGCGAGTCGTTCTCCAAGGCCCTCGACCTCTCCGACAAGGGCGGCTTCGACCGCGAGTGGATCGACGCCACCCCCGACGGCAAGCTCTTCGCCACCTGGCGCGGCAACGACAAGGAAGGCAGCGCCATGATGGCGTTCCGGGCCACCCTCGACGGCGGCGCCACCTGGCAACCCCAGGTGAAGGCCGGCGCGGACGGCGACGGCGGCCCGGTCGCCCACGACCCCACTACGCACTGCCTTTACCTCCCCGTCGTCGACCTCGGCCCCCTCGCCGGCGTCGAGAAGCCCGCCGTCCACGTCTACACCTCCAGCGACCTGGGCGGCAACTGGACGGAGCACAAGGCGGCGACCCTGCCGCGCAGCAGCCCCGCCGAGCCCAACGGCTACAACTCCGACTTCCCGGTCGTCAGCGTCGACACCAACGGCACCGCCTACCTCGTCTACTCCGCCGACGCCACCGGCCTCCCCGCCGGCCAGGCGCCCCCCGAGGAGACCGCCCTGTTCGGCATCTACCTCCAGGCCTCCAAGGACGGCGGCGCCACCTGGAGCGCCCCCCGGCTCATCTCCACGCCAGGCAAGGACGCCCGCATGCCCTGGGTCGCCGCCGGCAAGCCCGGCCGCGTCGCGGTGGCGTGGTACGAGGGCACCGTCGGCACCGCCGGCGAGACCATGCCCGACGCCTGGAACGTCCGCCTGTGGGAATCCGTCACCGCCGACCAGGACGCGCCCGTTGCCAAGACCGTGACGCTGACCAGCAGCCCCAACCACATCGGCACGCTCTGCACGAGCGGCACCGGCTGCATCGCCAGCGACCGCAGCCTGCTGGACTTCTTCGAGCTCGCCATCACCCCCAACGGCCAGCCCGTCGCGGTGTGGTCCAGCAGCATCGGCGGCACCGGCGTCGGCGTCGCGGCGCAGGGGACGGACATCTACTTCGGCGGCCTCTCATCCGGGACCCCTCTGCTCTGAGCGCCGGTCGCACGCCAGCGGCTTTGCTCCCAACCACGGATGGCACAGATTCCACGGAAGAGCTTGAATCCGCGGCATCCGCGAAATCCGCGGTTTGGCTGGCGCGGCTTCTCCCCAACGAAACCGCGGATGACGCGGATTCCCGCGGATGAACCAGAATCATGGAATCTGTGGCTTGGTCGGTCGCGGACAAGTTAGGGGGCAAAGCTCACGCCAGCCTCGCTAGGAGCGGCCCTTCCCGATGTCCAGGAACGCCCGCCACCCCTGCTCGCGGAACCCGGCGAGCGCCCCTTTGGGCGTGAGCAGCAGAGGTGAGCGGAGGCGGCGTGGGTCTGCGGCGAGCCACGCGGCCAAGCCTTCGGCTGGGGCAGAGGAGGCGTCCGGGTGCTTCGGGTCCAGGGCGGCGCGCAGGTCGCCGAGGCCCTTGCGCACCTGCTCCAGCTCGTCCGGCGTCGGCGGCGTGGCGTCGAGGTCCAAGACGCGGTCGGCGCCGTAGCCCTGCTGCAGCAGGAACGCCTGCGCGTCGAGGGTGGCGCGGTCGCCCCTGCGGCCCCAGAACGTGACGGCCATGCCTACTGCGCCTTCGCCTTGGCGGCCGGCTTGGCATGGCTGGGCACCGCGGGGTTGTGCTGGTACTCGTCCACGTACTCCTGGCCGGAGAGTGTCTGGATGGCGCGCATGACCTCGTCCGTCACCTTGCGGCAGGTGGCCTTGTCGTCCTGCCTCCCCCAATACGGGCTGAAGTCGAGCGGCGGGCCGACGATGGCGGCGGTCTTGGTGAAGTATCTCGTCTTGCCGCCCTTCGGCTTGGCCTCGAAGGTGCCGACCATGGCGACCGGGATGACGGGGACGCGCATCTCCAGCGCAAGCCGGGCGACGCCGGTGTGGCCCTTGTGCAGCTTGCCGTCGAGGCTGCGGGTGCCCTCGGGGTAGATGGCGAACAGGTTGCCCGCGCGCAGCGCCTTCTTCGCGGCCTCCAGCGCCACCTGGTCGCCGGAGCCGCGCACCAGGCGGATGACGCCCCAGTTGCGGAAAAACCACGCCTTGAGCGGCCGGTCGAAGTGCTCCGCCTTGCTGATGTTGATGATGGTGCGCCGCGTCACGGCGGGCAGCACGACGTGGTCGAGCGCCGAGAGGTGGTTGGACGCCAGGATGGCCGCGCCCCTCTTCGGCACATGCTTGCGGCCCTCGACGCGGATGCGGAAGGCCAAGCGCAGGATGGGCATCGACCACGGCCGCATCGCTTGCCAGAGCCAGGCCACGGCGGCGCCGACTCCCTTTCCCGTTAAATATCCGGGCGGTGTCGCGCCGCCGTCGGGCCCCCCGGGCCCGCCGTTGCCGAGGTAGTCTAGACCGGTAAGGCGCAAGCCTGGAAAGCTTGTGGGGGGAAACTCCCGCGTGAGTTCAAATCTCACCCTCGGCGCTTTCGACACGCGGGGTCCGCTTCGCCGCGTCGGCGGGTCGCATGGGTCAGCGGCGCAACGTGCCCGTCTGCGTCCCCGCTGCGGGGTCGCTGCTGAAGAGGGCGCCGTAGGTCAGCGTCTCCACCGTGTCGGGGGCGATGGTGGCGGGGTCGGCGGAGGAGAGTGTGGCGGTCACCGTGGTGCCGGGCTTGGCGCTCGTCACCTGGGCCCCGTAGTCCAGGACGAAGGCGGCGCGCGCGAGGTAGTGCGGGGCGTAGCGGGGGAAGGAGGGGCCGCACGCCTGGTCGTCGGGGGCGATGGTGCGGGCCAGCCGGTCGGGGTCGATGCAGAGCACCGCCTCCTCGCGGAACTCGGCGGTGAGGTTGTCCGCCAGCTCGACGTCGGGGGCGGGAGCGTCGGGCGGGTAGCGCACGTCGAGGGCGGCGGCGTGTGACCAGTCGCCGCGCTCCTGGCCGGGGGTGACGGCGTGCAGGCCGAGCATGTTGGGCAGCCGCGCCCCGAAGGCCTGCAGGGCGATGGTGGGGGCGTAGGGGCCGTCGACCGGGCTCACGTCCACCGGCACCCAGGCGCCCGGGCCGTGGCCGTCGCCGCCGTAGAACTCGACCCAGGCGTGGAAGCCGCCGACGCGGCCGCCGAGGTAGCCGGTGACGAGGCGGGCGGGGATGCCGGCGACGCGCAGCAGGCTGGCGTAGATGGCGGCGAGGTCGCGGCACACCCCGCCGCCGGCCTTCATGGTCTGTGCGGGGGTGAGCAGGTCCTGGGCGGTGAGGCGGCTGGAGTCGTAGTCGGCGTGGTCGACGAGCCAGCGGAACAGCTCCAGCGCCGCGCGCCCGGTCGACATCTTCGCGTTGGTCACCTGCTGCACCACGGCCTGCACCGCGGGGTCCTGCGGCGTGAGCGCGGTGCCCTCGCCGAGCCACTCCCCCTGCGCGGCCATGCGGGCGGCGGCCGGCGACAGGTAGGCGTCGAGGTCGGTGAGGTCCCACAGCCGCGCCGAGCTGGTGTAGCGCGAGGTGACGCCGAGCGAGAAGCGGCCCGGGGGCATCTGGGTGGCGCTGCCGGCGCGCACCTGCACCGTCGCGACCGCCTGGTTGCCCGCGGCGTCGCTGGCCACCACGTCGTAGCCGTGCACACCGTCGCCGAGCCCGGTGAGCCGGATGGGGAGCGCGCTGGCGACCTGGGCGCCGTCCCCCTGCCGCACCACCCGCACCGTGGCGTCGGCGTCCACCGTGGCGCCCGCCCCCAGCAGGTAGCTCCCGCCCTGCGCGGTGCCGAGCGTCTCGAGGCCGTGGATGGCGGGCGGCGTCGCGTCGATGCGGGCGGGCCCGATGCGCTCCCACTTGCGGCCGTCGACGAAGTAGGTGACCGTCCAGGTGCCGTCCGGCAGGTCGAGGGCGACCGGCGGCAGCGTGGCGTTGGAGAGCCCCTGCGCCTGCAGCGAGCGGCCGTCGTCGGCGCTGGCCTCGATGCGCACCGGCAGCACCGCCTGCTCCCGCACCCGGACGGAGAAGTGCGCCTCGCGGTTCCACGCGTCGCCCGTCACGAGCTGGGTGCGCTCCACGCGGTAGGCGGGCCCGCCGAGGCCGAAGGGCTCCAGGCAGCCGGCGAGGCAGGGGGAGGCCGTCAAGGCCACCAGGAGCCAGGCGAGACGCATCGGGCGGCCACAGGAGCGCGGGTTGAAGCCAGTTGCGAAGCGTTCGCGGCCGCCCGGCCCGCCCCCCTGCAAGGCCGGCGCGGCCTTTGGTGAGGTCCGTGAACTCCGCGCACCCTAAACGGCCGCCCTGCGATGCGGAGGCATGCGCCCCCTCGCCGTCTCCCTCGCCGCCGGCCTCCTGCTCCTGGCCGGCCTCTCCATCGCCCCGACCGCCACCGCCTCCTGCATGCAGGTCGGCCACGCGGGCGTTGTCCTCACCTGCGTCGTCTGCCCCCTCACCAACGCCACGGAGGTGGCCCGCACCGCCGAGCGCGGCGCCAACGCCATCGTGGTCTGCGTCGTGGACGGGTTCCCGCCC
>JBHELM010000221.1:0-2986 GCA_046352715.1 Thermoplasmatota archaeon
CTGGGAAGGGGAGGCGACGCTGGCCGGGCGGGGGCGGGGCGCGCGGCGGCTGGGGGGGCCGGCGCGGGCGGTGCTGCGCGTGCCGTGGCCGCAGGCGCGGGGCGTGCCGGGGCTGGGGGGGCCGGCGCGTGCTCCTGCCCGGTGCGCTTACTGTCGACGCCCAGCGTCCTCTCCACGGTCTCCTCGATGGCCTCCGCCTCCTTCGCGGAGAGCCCCAACTGGTCGCGCAGCGTGTGCAGGAACGACAGCTCGCGGTCCGTCACCTTGGCGTCGCGCGGGCCGTCGGCCAGGGCCGGCATCGCCAGCAGGGCGGTCAGGAGGAGGGCGGCGGCGACGCGGCGGAGCATGAGGCGGCCAGGAGCGCTCCCGGGTTAAAGGGACGACGGCGACGGCATTGCTGGCAGATGGAGGTCCAGCGTTGCGGCTTCGCGTCAGAAGCCCAGGCTGATCTTGCCGCCCTTCTTCAGCTGCTCCAGCGCGTCGTCCTTGATGCGGTCGAGGGCGCGAGGGTCGGCCACGTTCTTGCGGGCGGTCTGGTTGACCTGCTGGATCTCCTTGCGCTGGGCGTCGTACTCGGCCTTGCGCTCGCCGCGCACGGCCATGACCTTCTCGCGCAGCTCCATCGCCTTGTTGTGCGACTCGTCGGCCTTCTGCTTGTGGGCGACGAACTCGGCGTGCTTCTTGTTGGCCTCCTGGACCAGCACGCGGACCTCCTTGACGCCGGCGATGAACTTCTCGTGGTGCCCCTGCGCCTCCTTGAGGGCGGCGACCACCTTGGCGTGCTCCTCGTCCGCCTTGGCGAAGAAGGAGTCGATGGAGCCGTCGGTGTCGGAGAGGTCGATCTCCACGGTCTTCTGCGCCTTCAACTCGACCTCCTTGGACTTGAGCTCGAGGAACATGTCGCGGATCTTCTCGACCAGCACCTTCTCCTTGCTGGGCGACAGCACGGCGGTCTGCTGCTGCTCCACCATCGCGGCGATGTCGTTCTGGAGCTTGCGGACCTGGAGCGCGAGGCTGCGGTCGAGGGCGCCGGCCTTGCCCTTCTTCTGGGCGATGAGCGCCTTCGCCTGGTCTTGGTAGGCGTCGCGGGCGGCGCGGTGGGTGCGCATGACCTCGTTGGCGGCGTCGCGGGCGGCCTTGTGGACCTCGAGCTCCTGGCTCTTGGTGCGGCGCTGCTCGTTTAGCAGGTTGCGCTCCTCGGCCGCGGCGCGGGCCAGGTCGTTGCTCTGGTTGCGCCCCTCGATGAGGGAGTTGAACTTGTCCTGCAGGTTGCGGACGTCGACCTGCGCCTTCGGGGCCGCCGCCTCGTCGGCCGCCGGCGCGGGGGTGTCGGTCTTGGGCTGGCTGGCGGTTTCGGCGGCGGTCATCGTGCGGCGCTCCTGTTGCGGTGCCCTGTCGGGCATCCCGGCCGACCCTTCGCTTGACATAAAAGCTTCGCTGGGCCATCACGGCCACATGTCCCTTGAAGGAGGGTGGAATTCCGGGGCTGAACCAACCGTCAATCAGGCGCGTGTCCTATTGGATGATGACGGGTCGATTGGTTGCTGAGAGCTTCTTGCTTTTTCCAAACGGCGTGGCACGGACGAGGCCAGCATCGATGAGGGGCTTGATGTCTCGTCCAACCCGTGTCGCGTCTCTTCCGAGGCACGCAGCCAAGGCGTTCACGCTTTGATGGGTGCCGTGGCTCTTGAGTTCAGCGAGCAGGCGGCGCCGCTCGGGGGTGAAGAGGGCTGAAGCCAGGGGCGATGTGACCGGGATGGCGATGAAGTGGTCCGGGAACTGGTCCCAGTGGTCGACGACCTCCTTTGCCAAAGTAAAGGCTTCCCGGAGGGATTTCTTCTTCGCTGCCGTTGCGTTCTTGCTAGTCATGGAATCATCTTCATGGGGTTTTCTTGGTCTTGGGCGACTTCATGCTAGCGCAGTAGTCGTCCCAGTTGGCATCCAGGTCTGCGGCGGCAGCGTCGAACGCCTCGCGGTAGGATGGGAAAGGTTTGCCGGGGTCTTCGAGGTCCCTGGTTTGCTGCTCCAGGGGCAACCAATACCGATGGACGTGCAAGAACCCATGACATGTGTCGTAGCGGCAGACTTGCACGACTTCTTCGGCAAGGGTTGTGCAGAGGTTGATTTTGAAGAACACGATGTCTGCGCCTTCACGGTGCACCTCCCAATCGAGGAACGTTTCCAGGTCATCGTGGTAGGTTCTCCACTTCTTGACCTGCGTCACATGCCAATGGATGTCATCTGACATAAAAAGTCAGTGCATGGGGCCCAAGTTTTGCGGTGAATGTGCCTACGCCAGGAACACCTGCACCTTCACCTGGTTCTTGCCCGCGCCCGCCGTCCACGGCAGCCCGACCTCGCGGGTCGAGCGCGCGGCCACCTCGACGCGCTCCTCCACCACCGGCTTGCCGTCCAGCAGCAGGACGAGGCGCAGCACGGCGGGGATGCTGCCGTCGTTGTGGATGGTGGCCGTCGTGGTGACGGTGCCGCCGGGCAGCGGGTCGGGCGGCTCGTGGCGCACCGCGGCGAGCTGGATGTCGCGCGCCTTGGGGACGCGGGGGTCGGTGCCGGCGGGCTGGAGCGCCTGGACGGTGACGTGGCCGTGCGCGCGGTGGCGGGGCATCTCGGCCCCGTCGGCGGAGAGCGGCACGATGTCGAACTCCACCGTCTCGCGCTCCAGGCTCGGCGTCCCCGGCGGCACCTCGACGCGCAGGATGCCCTCGGCCGGGTTGGCGGGGTCGAGCTGGACCGTCCCGACGTCCGGCGTGGGGCCGCGGAAGCGGAAGGCGGAGTTCCAGGCGGCGCGGCGCAGCACGGCCTTGGCGGACGCCACCCCGCGGCGGGCCCTGTCGAGGCGGATGCGGAACTCGGCCACGCCGCCCGGCATCGCGAGGGCGCGGCGCGGCTCGACGGCGATGCGCAGCCAGGGCGTCTGCACGAGGAACAGCGCCAGGAACACCTGCACCTTCACCTGGTTCTTGCCCGC
>JBHELM010000222.1:0-14230 GCA_046352715.1 Thermoplasmatota archaeon
GCCGTCCGCCTCGCCGACGGTCCCTGGCCTGCCGGCGCGGCAACCGTGACGGGCTTCCTCGCCTACGACGCGGGCTGCGTCTGCCACCGCCTGCACGGGACGGCCGTGCCCGCGTGACCCCGCTCCTGGCCGCGCTGCTCGGCGCTCTGCTGGGCTGCGGGACGGGCCTCGTGCCGGGCCTGCACGCCAACACGCTGGTGACGCTGCTCCTGGCCTGCGGGACCCTGGACCCGGTCCTGTTGGCCAGCCTCGCCGGCAGCCACGCGCTCGTCGCGACGCTGCCCTCCACCTACCTCGGCGTCCCGGCGGAGGACGGCCACCTCGGTGTGCTGCCCGCGCACCGGATGCTGCTGGAGGGGCGGGGCCGCGAGGCACTGCGCACCGCCACTGCCGCGGCACTGGCCGGGACGCTGCTGTCAGTGCTGCTGCTCCTGCCGTTCAAGTGGCTCTGGGCGCAGCCAGGCGGCGCCGCGCAGGCGATGCCCGGAGTCGTGCCATGGCTGCTGGCCGCGCTCCCGCTCTGGCTTGCGTGGGGCGAGCGCCGCAAGGGCGGGCGCGCGGTGGCGTGGGGCCTCTGCACGTTCCTGTTGGCTGGGCTGCTGGGCCTCTCCATGGCCCGCCTGCACGCCACCGCCGCCCTGCCCGTGCCGGCTTCGCCGTTGGGCGCGCTGCTGTCGGGGCTGTTCGGGGGCGCGGGGCTCCTCGCGTCGGCCCTCGGCGGTCGGCCGCTGCCACGCCAAGCGCCTCCTCGCACGCTTGGGCCGGCGAAGCTGCGGCAGGCCACGGGCGCGACCGTCGCAGGCGTCCTGGCCAGCGGCGCGACCGCCCTCCTCCCCGGCGCGACGCCCGCCATCGTCGCGTCGGCCACGCCGCGCACCCGCGACGCCGGGGCAGCGGTGGCCAGCCTCGCCGCGGTGGGCGCCGCGCAGCCCGTCTTCGCCCTCGCCCTGCTGTGGCTGAACGGGCAGGCGCGCAGCGGCCTCGCCATAGGCGTCGCCTCGACCGTGGCCGTGCAGCCGTGGGGCAGCGGCCGGCCGCCGACCCTCCTGCTGGAGGTCCTTGCGGCATGGCTCGCCGCCGCGGTGGCTGGCTACCTTGTGGCCCGCACCGTCGACGCGCCGGTGGCCCGCTGGCTGCCCCGACTGCCGCAGGCGCCGGTCGCCTGGGGAGCGTTCGCGCTCCTGGCCGTGCTGGCGCTCCTCGCCGCAGGCCCCCTCGGCCTCCTCCTCTTCGCCGCGGGGACGCTGACCGGGCTCCTGCCCATCACGGCCGGCGTGCGGCGGGTCCACCTCACAGGGGCGCTGCTGCTGCCGCTGCTGCTGGGCCGATGAGGCGCGCCGCGGCGGTGCGGACGTCGAGGCCCGCCTCCGCGGCGAGCCAGAGCAGGGCCACGTCCGCCGTGAGCAGGCCATGCATCTCCTCCTGGCGCTGCGCGACCCGGCGGAGCGCCTCGGCGCGGTCGCAGCCCGCCTGCCGGACGTAGGCGTCGAGCCAGACCACGAAGCTGTCAGGAGGCCCCGTCGGGGCTGCCGCCTCGGGCTCGGCGTCGGGGCGCGGGCGGAACAGCGTCGGCACCTGCACGGACGCTGGGTCGAGCGTAAACCGGAGCGCGTCGCCGTCGGGGGACAGCAATCCAGCGGCCTGGGCAAGCTCGACCATCCTCCTGGCCTGCGCCGGCGCCATCCAGCCCAGGTCGAAGCTCAGGACGTGCACCCACTCCTGCGGCCGCAGCGCGCGGCGGGCCTGCCGGGTGGCGACGAAGGCCAGCGCCGCCTCGACGTCGCCCACTAGCGGCGCACCCCGTCCTGCTCCGCCTCTTCCGCCGGCTCCCCCGCGGGTTCCGCAGCGGCCCCTTCCTCCGTGCCGGCTGCGTCTCCCCCATCGCTTGTCTCCCCGGGGTGCAGGTCGGGCCAGTCGCCGAAGCGGCGCAGGAGCACCGGCTGCGCACCGAGGTCGGCCTGGTAGCCGTGCAGGCCCGCGGGCGGCTCCGCGTTGGCCACCAGCAGCGGCAAGCCGTGCTCGCGTGCCAGGGCCGCCGCCGCATCCAGGTCGCGGGCCGTGCAGCCGAGCAGGAAGCCGTCCCCCATCGCGTCCGCCATCGCCACGGCGTCGCCGCCGTCGGCAAGCCACGCCACCACGCCCGCCGCGCCCGCCACCGCCAGGTCGAGGACGTCGTCGGCGTCGCGCGGGGCGGCGTCCACGATGACGGCGCCGCGCCGGGCCAGGCGCTGCACCGCCGCTAGGGGCAGGTCGCCGCGGCGCGGGAACCGCACGTAGGCCGCCCGCGTCCCCGCCGGCAGCCGCGCCCACGCCCGCACCGGGTCCTCCCCCGGCGCGACCGCCAGGCCGACGACCTCGAGGGCGGCCTCCAGGTGCCGCGCTTCCCCCTCCGCCGCTTCCGCCACGCGCCGCGAGCGCCCCCACCCATTAAAGGCCCAGGCGGCGTGGACGGGACGCCGCGATGATGACGACTTTCCGTGCCGAAGCGTGACGAGACGACGGGCGGGCTGAGCGGCGAAGCCTCCAGGGACGGGGTTGCAGCATCCATCACCCTCAAGAGGGAAGACGCCTCTTTCCCGGCGATGATGTCCCGCCGCCCCCAGCGCGTCCCGCAGGGGGACCCAGGGCACCGCGCGCACGGCGCCGCGCGGGGGGCCCTTCTCCAGCCGCACGGCCCGGCGCAGGCCGCCGCCGAGCACCCGCACGGCGTCCTGCTGTACCGCGACGAGGCCGCCCTCGGCGACGCCATCGGCGCCTGGGCCGAGGCTGGTCTGCGCAACGGCGAGGGCGTCCTCCTCGTGGTCCGCGACAGCGTGCGCGAGCCGGTGCGCGCCTGGCTGCGCGGCGCCGGGCTGGACTCCGCGGCCCTCGAGGCGACGGGGCAGTTGCGGCTCCTCGACGCCGACGGCACGCTGCGCCTCTTCATGGTCGGCGGCCGCCCCCAGCCCAACCTCTTCACCAACGTCGTCGCTCCCATCGTCTCCGACCTCAAGGCCTCCAGCCCCGCCGGGGAGGTGCGCGCCTGGGGCGAGATGGTGGACCTGCTGTGGAAGCGCGCCCAGGGCCCCGCGGCCATCGCGCTGGAAGGGCTGTGGAACGACCTGCTCGCCGCGCAGGGCTTCCGCCTCTTCTGCGCCTACCAGGTCGACGCCTTCGACGCCCTGCAGTTCCCCAAGGTGCGCACCATCGCCGCCAGCCACGGCCGCCTGCTGCCCACCGAGGACGAGGCGCGCTTCGCCGCCGCCGTCGACGCCGCGTTCCGGGAGACGTACGGCCCCGAGGCGGACACCGTGCGCACCTTCCTCGGCCCCGGCACGGCGGGGCTGCCGGCGCCGCTCCACCACCTGCTCGCCCTGCACGACCTCGCCCCCGCCTTCGGCGCCCTGGTGGCCGCGCGGGCGGGAAGCAGCTACCACGCGCCCAGGGACCACGGGGCCCCATGACCGAGGAGCGTGGCGCCAGCCACGGCGTCGCCGAGGCCGCCCTGCGCGCCGCCCGCCGCATGGGCCTTTCACGCCTGTTCCTGCAGGTGGTGGCCCAGGAGATGCCCGACGACGCCCTCGTCGGCCTGCGCCTCGAGGAGTCCCGCGACGGGGTCGTGGCGCGCGCTGCCCACGTGTGCGACCGCGGCTGCGACCTCTCGATCCACCTCTGCCTCACCGCCCTCAAGCTGCAGGCGGTGCTCGGCCGCGACCGGCGCAGCCCCTACGCGGTGACCCAGCTCGCGGCGGAAGGGGACGACGTCCGGGTCCACCTCGTCCCGGTGGCCGCGGCCGCCACACGCTGAAGTGCTTGCTGGGTTACGAGAACGCCGGGTCGACGAAGGCCGACGCGGGCTGGCCTGCGCCGCGCAGCGACCGCACCCACGGCTCGTCCCACAGGAGCTTGTAGCCGCCCTGCAGGAGGCGCTGCACGACGACCCCGATGTCCTCCTCCGCGGCCTGGCGCAGCACCTGGAGGGCCTGCTCGCGGCGGCCGATGGCGCACAGCAGGTCCGTCGCCTCGGAGTAGACGCGCGCGCGCGCCAGGGGGTCGCCCAGGTCCCGGTTGAGCTTCGCCTCCTCCCGCTCCGCCTCGCGCTGGAAGGCCTGCCGCCCCGTCTGGCGCGCGCACTCCTGCAGGATGATGCAGCGCAGCACCCGGTGCGACGACGCCAGAGGCTCCAGGCGGACCGCCCGGGTGGCGTGGCGCAGCGCACGCGGCATCCGGCCCTCGGCGAGGCTGCGCCTGGCGACCGTGGCGCAGTGGGCGGCGCGGCCAGTGCTCGGCAGCGCGCCGCCGTCCTCGCGGCGTAGGTGGATGTGGCGGTTGCGCAGGAGCAGACCCACGCCCCCGAAGGCCAGCGCCAGAGCGGTCACGGTGAACATTGGAAGGTTGGAGGACTGCTTCGGAAGGGGTGTTGCAGGGACAGCTGTAGCCAACTCGACGCGGTGGCCGTCCACGTCGATGGCCTGCAGCCTTCCCCCAATGTTGGCACTGACAAAATTGTTGCCGGGGAACAGGCCAATGTCCAGCGCACCCGTGAACTCGACGTTGCTGCCTTCGATGGAGGGAAGTCCGGTGACCTGCCCTTGCCCATCTTGGAGCGTCAGTCGAGAGGCTCCCCGAACGGTCGCTTGGTCGAGGTACATGCGGGTCGGCCGTTCAGCGTTTCCAGCAATGGTGAACTCTCCATCCTCGACGTACAGGTAGGCTTCCCGGGCGGAGCCCAGATAGGGGCGACCTCCATTCCCGTCAAAGGGCTGCATCGCCGTGCCGCGTCCGGTTGCAATCGCAAGCGGCCCTTCCTCCGCCTGAAGTCCAGCATCCCACTGCCAAAGGACCACCAGGAATGAGCCGGAGACCGTCAGCGGCTTGCCCACGCATGGGGCCACTTCCAAGGTATCCGAAATGTCAGCCGAGGGATTGTGACTGCCGTTCACATAGGCTTCCGGCCGACGTGTGTTTGGATTGAAGCCAAGCTCAGGGACAGTGAGCGTGGAGGAAGGGCCAGGCCACACATCGGCGCAGCCCGCCTCGATGTTGGAAATGCCTGCCCCGACGGGGAAAAGATAGGCAAAGCGATCCTGCCTGCTCGCTGAGCCGTTGATGACCACACCCGTGAAATCTCTGATTTCAGTGTACTTGTAAGAGAAAGGCCCATCCAAGCCATCCACGTAGGGCACAAGTGGGCCGGCAGCGGCAGCGGATTCAACGAAGTAGTCTGCAACGTCAAGTTCGAGACGCACGTGCCGAGCCTTGATTTGGAACGCCGAATCTGTGAGGGAAGCATCTTTTGACGCATCCAGGCGGTTGTAGAGCATGACAAAATGCCCTTCCAGTCCGGAAGCATCGGACATCCATCCCGCAGAAGCTGCCTTGAACGTGGCTTGAGTGGGACTGGCTTGGACTGTGGCGAGGCTCGGCAGGCACAGAAGAAGTGCCAGGATTGCCGCTGCCGCACGCCCAAAGCCCATCGTGACGCCTCAGACGAACGCGACCCGCAGACCGTTGATTGGCAGGCACTCCCACGTGATTTCGAAAAGCCAGGGGATGTTGCTGGAAGGTGCTAGATGGATAGGCGGGCAAGGCGCTAGCCTGACAATGTACTCAGCGAAGCTGTCCAAGCCCTGCATGTCGATGTGCGGGTCGAAACGCAGGTCGTTCCCCATCAGGACCAACGTGGAGGGAGCAGAGTTGTTCGCCTCGACAACCCAAGCGAGGCTGTAGGCGACGGGGAGCGTGAGAGGCTCCGAGTAGCTGGTCTGGTTGGTCTCCGTCACCAGCGTGCCGTTCCGGTAGAGCTCGAAGACTCCCTCTTCGGGGCAGTCGACCTGTGGGTTCCACATGAGATGAATCTGGTCGCCTTCCCGCACGGCGTCAAAGCCTGTGGGCCCCGACCGGCATCCCTCTTCCGCCGCCGCAGGCGTGGGAAGTCCCAGCGCCGCGGTGAAGACAATGGCTATTGCAACCTTCCAACCCATCGTAGACCCCACGTCCGTACCGGTTTTTCCCTTTAGAAGCTTGACCCTTGATTTCCGAAAAATCAGCGAAGCCACGCCAAAGCAAATCGGGATGTTCCCAGGATGGGAAAACGGGTCAGGCCTTGGGCTGCTCGGCGGGCTCGGCGGCCGCGGGGTTGACCGGGGAGCCAGGCAACTCCAGGCCGGGGCCGATCATCACGTTGAGGGTCTGCTGCAGGGACCTCTCGAGGGCCGGCGTCAGGTGGACGCGGTAGCGGCCCTGGGAGTGCTCGAGCCGCACCAGGCCCAGCTCGGCCAGCTCCGACAGGGTGGCCTTCATGACGCTGAAGCTGAGGCCGATGCGGAGGGCGAGCTGGTTGATGCTCGACACCCGGGGGTCCTCCCGCAGGTGGGTCAGGACGCGGGCGCCGTTGGCGTCGCGCAGGATGGGCGCCAGGCGCTCGGGCCAACTGGTGGAGCCGCCGGCGATGTAGTGGCGCACGGTGCGGCCGTGGCGCTTCCCCTCCACGAGGCCCCGCTTCTGGAGGCTGCGGAGCTTGTAGCTGGCGGAGGTGTGGGACAGCCCCAGCTCGTCGGCGACCTGGCGGATGGTGGAGCCCGGCTTGCGGCGCAGCAACTCCATCATTTCCACCTGGCGGGGGGCCAACTCGGCATGGCGGCTCACGGAGTCTTGCGGCACCAATTCTACCACCCGCTGGCAAGCCAGCAGAAGCACCAATCGCACTGGGCTACTTCTGCTTTTGCTCGGGGTCTTATCTGCCGAATCGGCCCTTCTCCTGGGGGAGAGGGAGAAACCCTAATGGCCGCAGGGCGTCCATGGCGTTGGTGAGGACTCCCAGGTGACCCTTTTGTGCCTGCACCGGGTGGTGCTCCCACCGGGGCCTGGCGTCCCGTCCCTCCTGGAGGATGGGGTATGACCTCGTTGGCGAACCTGCTATGGGCGTTGCGCTGGCGCTCGCGCCGGGAGCGCTTCGCCGCCCTGCAACGCGATTTTGAGGCGCAGCGGCACGAGAAGGTCCCCGCCGCGGCCCAGCCCTTCCTCCGCAGCCGCCGCCACCGCTGGGACGCCGGCAGCATGGCCATCGTCTCCCTGGCCCACCTGGGCCGCGACGGCGAGGCGCGCCAGCTCCTGGCCCGCCTGGAGCGGCTGCCGGAGGCGCAGCCGGCGGCGCTCGACTACCTGGCGGCCTGCATCGCGGCCTCCCGGGGCGACCACTCCGAGGCGTCGCGCCTGCTGGGCACCGCCATCGACGAGCAGAAGGAGGCGGCGCGGCGGGCGCGGCGCGGCCCCGGCGACGGCTACACCTGATTGGGGGGCTGCCCGGGGCCTGCCGTCCCTGCCCCCGCCTCGCCATGGCCCAGCTTGCGGGTCGCGCGGCGCACGGCGCCCAAGGCGACCACCGCCAGCGCAAGGGCCGCCAACGCCGCGCCGGAGCGCACCAGGAGCCCGGGGCCGGTGAGGGGGTCGAGGGGGGCCAGGGATCCGCGGGTGGCCAGCCACGCCGGCAGCCACACCGCCAGCGCCACGACGGCGCCGGCGCAGAGCCAGGCGACCCCCGCCGGCACCGCCCGCGCCCGCGGGGCGCTGGCCGAGGGCAGGATGACGCAGGCGGCCAGGACCACGATGGCCCCCACCGCCGCCAGCCCGAACAGGCCGCCCGGGGGGGCGCCCGCCAGGACGGCGGCCGCCACCGCAACGGCCGCCGAGGCGAGGTCGCTCCAGGGGCGCAGGCGGCCGCGCGCGGCCAGGGCGGTGGCGATGGCGCCCACTGGCAGCAGGGCAAGCAGGACCCAGGCGCCGGGGGAGAACGCGCACAGGGCCGCCACGGCGGCGGCGTAGGCGAGGGAGCGGACGATCACAGGCCGATCCTCCGCATGGGCGCCTCGATGGTGACGTGCCCCTGCTCCCAGTCCTTGACGGCGGCGCCCGCGTCGCGCAGCCCGGTGAGGGTGGCCTCGCGGGCCTGCCGGCGCCGCGCCTGCTCGCGCTCCCCAAGGATGGCGTCGCCGGGGGTGGGGCTGATGACGGTGACGGCGTGGCCGCGGCCGACCATCGAGCGCACCGTCTCGACGAGGGTGGGGTCCGCCTCGGCGGTGGTGACGATGAGGACGGGGCCGCTGGAGGAGCGCACGTCGCGCAGGATGCGGGACCACGCCTGGGCGAGCGGGGTGTTGCCGCCCGCCTCCAGGAACGCCAGCATCTTCTGCAGCCGGATGATGCGGTCCTGGCGGGTGGCGGGCAACTCGTGCAGCTCGCTGCCGTAGGCGATGAAGTGGACGGTGTCGCGGTGGCTGAGCGCCTCGCTGAAGATGCCCAGCGCGATGCGGCAGCCGCGGTCGAGGGGGGTCTGCCCCGCGAGCCCGAGGCCGGTGGGGGCGCGGGCGTCGAGCAGGATGGTGACCTCGCCGTGCGTCTCGACCTGGCGCTGGTTGACGATGAACTCGCCGTCGCGGCGCGCGGTGGCCTTCCAGTTGATGCTGCGCATGGTGTCGCCGGAGCGGTACTCGCGCAGGGTGAAGAAGTCGAAGCCCTGGCCGGGACGGTTGACCTGGAAGCGGCCCTGCACTGGGGTGACGACGCGGCTCCGGAGCGAGACGCCGCTGGCGTCGTCCTCGCGCGGCACGACCTCCAGCACCTGCTCCTCGCCGAGCGACTCCTCCGCGGCCCACAGCCGCAGCGGGCCCCAGGTGCGCACCAGGACGGGGCCGATGGCGTGCGGCCCGCGCGCCTCGCAGGTCACCTCGAACGTCGCCTCGGCGGCGCCCGACCCCAGGAGGTTGGAGCCCTTGGCGAGGCGGAGCGGGCCCGCGAGGGGGATGCGCACCTGCTGGCTGGGCCGCAGGCGGGCGGTGGTGACGGTGACGGTGGAGGCCTGCCCCTCCGGGATGCGCTGCGGCGACACGGCGAAGCTGGCGTGCGGGCGGGAGCGCAGGATGGCGGCGGCGTCGAGCGTGAGGCCGGCGAGCGCCGCCGCGGCCAGCAGGACCAGCAGCGGGGCGCCGAGCCAAGCGCCGGCCGCGGTGGCGGCGAGGCCGCCCACGCCGACCGCCATCCCGGCCGGCGTCCAGCGCAGGGTCATGCGTGGACGTCCCGCGGGACGGGGACCTTGGAGACGATGTCCTCGATGATCTTCACGCCCGTCACGCCGTTGACGCGGGCGTCGGTGGTGAGGATGACGCGGTGGGCCAGCACGGCGGTGGCCAGCGTGATGACGTCGTCCGGGATGACGAAGGTGCGGTTGTGCACCGCGGCGCGGGCGCGCGCCAGCTTGACGAGGGCGAGGGAGCCGCGAGGCGAGGCGCCGGCCAGGAGCTGCGGGTGGCGGCGCGAGGCGTCGACGATCTGGGCGATGTAGCGCGTGATGGCGGGGTGGACGTGGATGTCCTCCACCATCTTCTGCATCCGCACCAGCGCGCCGGCCTCGAGGACGGGCTGGGTGTTGAAGCCGTCCATGCGGCGGCTCAGGCGACGGTCCATGATCTCCTGCTCCTCCGCCAGCGACGGGTAACCCATCGACAGGCGCATGGCGAAGCGGTCCATCTGCGCCTCGGGCAGCGGGTAGGTGCCCTCCTGCTCGATGGGGTTCTGGGTCGCCAGCACGAGGAACGGGGCGGCGAGGCGGTGCGTCACGCCCTCCACGGAGACCTGCTTCTCCGCCATCGCCTCCAGCAGCGCCGACTGCGTCTTGGGGGAGGCGCGGTTGATCTCGTCCGCGAGCAGGAAGTTGGTGAAGATGGGGCCGGGGCGGAACTCGAACTCGTTGCTCTTGCGGTTGAAGATGTGGCCGCCGCTGATGTCGGTGGGCAGCAGGTCAGGGGTGAACTGGATGCGGTGGAACTTGCAGCCGGCCGCGGTCGAGAAGGTGGCGGCCAGCACCGACTTGGCGAGGCCGGGGACGTCCTCGAACAGCACGTGCGACCCCTCGGACAGGCTGGCGAGCACCAGCTTCTCCACGATCTCGGCCTTGCCGACGATGACCTTGCCGACCTCCGCCTTCAGCCTCTCGACGTCGTGGCGCAGCTGCGCGAAGGCGGCGGGCGGGGCCTGGCCGTTGCGGGCGGGCGTCTTGGGGCCGGCCGGTTGGGGGGTCGGGGTGGCCTGCACGGACTGTTTCATGGCGTGGTCTCCACGGAGGGGGGGGATTGTGAAGGTGTCGGTGCCGGGGCGGCCCCCAGGGAGGCCCGCAGCAGGGTGGTGGCCTCGGCCAGGACGTGCGGGGGGGTCGAGGCGAGGTCCTGCTCGTGCAGGCGCCAGGGGCGATGGCGGCGCTGCAGGGCGAGGGCGCCGGCGAGGGCGGCGAGGGCGAGCAGGAGGGCGGCGCCGGGCAGGGAGGCGGGGTCCGCGGCGGCCGCGCCGACCCCGGCGGCCACGGCGTCGGTGGCGCCGTCGGCGTGGCTGGTGCTGTCGAGGTAGAGGGTGCTGGAGGTGCCGGCCAGCAGGCTGGCGAGGCCCAGGTTGTCCGGGGTCTCCAGCACGGCGCTGTTGGTCCACAGGTCGGCGTCGGAGATGAGGATGACCTTGCCGGCGCCGAGCTTCCACTGGTACGAGACCGGGTAGGTGGCCGGGGGCTGGTCGCCCAGGCCGAGGTTGCCGTCGCCGTCGAGGTCGAGGCCCACCGGCACCAGCAGGCGGCCCACCACGGCGCGGCCGTCCACGACCTGCTGCGACTGGTCGGCCAGGACGGTGGGCGAGGGAAGGCAGGCGGCCTGGCGGTGCCCGTCGACCTCGAAGAGGGTGGGGAGGCAGCCCTTCGCGGTGGCGTTGGGGGGCAGCGAGGGCGGGAGCCCGTTGAGGACGCCGCCGAGGCGGTCGAGCCAGAGGTTGGCGTGGCCGCCGTCCGTGGCGACGACGACCGTGCCGCCGCGCTGGGCGAAGTCCCGCACCGCGGTGCCCTCCGCCTGGGTGGGCTGGCGCGGGGTGGCGAAGAGAAACAGCGCCGCGCCGGGGCCGGAGCCGGAGGGCAGCAGCGCGAGACTCGACTGCAGGACCGCGACATGCGCCTGCTCCGCAAGGTGGCTGGCCAGCTCGCTGTGGCCCGTGCCGGAGGTGTCGTTCCAGGCGGGGCCGCTGCGCTGGGCGGCGCCCCACGCGAGGCCGGCGGCGACGAGGGCGAGGACGGCGACGGCCGCCAGCGCGGAGGCCTTCACGCCTTGGCCCCCTTGCCCTGGCGCGCCTGTTGGCGGGCGCCCCACCACTGGGCGAGGGCGCCGAAGGCCTGCTGGGCGGCGTGGCGGTCCGAGGGCGACAGCTCGGCGCGCGAGTAGGCCGCGGTCTCGAACAGGCCGCTGACGGTGCGCCACGGCGCCTTGGGCAGGCCGAAGGCAGACTCGACGGCGGAGGTGATGCTCCGGACCGTGTCGGAGTCGCGCGGGGTGTAGCCGGACTTGCGGAGCACCTCGAGCAGGCTGGCGTAGGCGCGTCGGATGACCTCGGCGACCGGCAGGCTGGGGTCGGAGAGCGACTGGCGGGCCTGCCGCAGCATCGCCTCGAGGCCGAGGTCCGCGCTGCGGCGCCAGGCGCGGTACGACCAGGCGGCGGCGCCCGCGACGAGGACGCCCAGCGCCACGCCCGACCAGAGGAGCCAGGCGGGGAGGCCGCCCGCGGGGGCCGGCTGGAGGGCGCGGGTGTTGATGGCCAGCGAGTCGAGCGCCAGCAGGCGGTCGTTGATCTGGAGGACCGAGACGGTGCCGCCCTGCTCGGAGGTGAGCTGGAGCGACCCGGTGCCCTCCTCCGTGGTGTCGAGCTCGTGGATGCCGAGCACGCGTCCGTCGGGGCCCTGGCGGATGAGGACGAGGTGGAGGCCGCGCTCCACCGCCTGGCCCGCGCCGTCGACGAAGTGGAGGCTCACCTGCCGGCTGCCGTCGGCGGCCTCGTTGACGTCGAGGACCGCCTGGACCGCCGTGCGCACCGCGAGGGCGACCTGCACCGGCTCGAGGGCGATGCCGGGGGTGGAGCCCGCGAGGTCCAGGACGTGGTCGCCGGGGGCGGCGTCCTCCGGCACCCGCAGGGCGAGGCTCCACGGCAGGCCGTCCACGGCGGCGGCGAAGCCGGCCACGGCGTCGTCAAGGCGGGCCGCAAACGGCACCGGGGTGGAGGCGTGGTTGGCGACGAGGAGGTGGCCCTGCACCAGGATGCGGTCGCCGGGGTAGGCGGCGGCGGGGACGCGGTCCACCACGAGGCGGGCCTGCAGCAGGACCGGCATCGCGGCGGAGGCCGCGGCGGCGCGCTCGGTGGCGGAGCCGGCGTAGGTGGCCCGGACCGTCCAGGTCCCGGCGTGGTCAAGGTTGAGGTCCTGCACCCGCACCTCGGCCTCGCCGGAGCTGCCGGTGAGGCGCTCGACGGTGCGGTTGGCGCCGCCGGGGCCCTCGAAGGTGACCTGCAGCTCGCGGCCGGCCAGGCGCTGCGTCCCGTTCTCCAGCCGCAGCAGCACGCGCTCCTGGGTGGCGCCGGTGACGTCGAGCAGGACGGCGGGGGCCTCGAGGGCGATACGGGTCGGGGAGAAGACGGGCACCGCCGCCTCCTGCCGCGACGGACCGAAGGCGGGGCTGCCGTCGAAGGCCATGACGAGGGGCGCGGCGCCGGTGCGCTCCTGCGCCGGCAGGACGGCGTGGAAGATGCCGTTGGCGTTGCTCAGCGCCGTCACCTCGCCGCCGCCCTTCCAGCCGACGCGGACGGGCTGGCCGTAGACGCCGACGTCGGCGGGGGCCCAGGCGAGGCGGCCGCTGACGCTGACCGGCTGGCCGACCGTCCCCTCGCTGTCGACGAGGGCGAGCGTGGTCCTGGCGGTGTGCAGAGCGCGGGCGGAGACCGCCGGCGACTCCTGCAGCAGCTTGCCCGGGCCGGGGTGGAAGCGGAAGGTCCAGCTGTTGGCGGCGGGGATGGAGCTGCGCACGCCGAGGGTGAAGTTGCCGCCGGCGTCCGTGGCGGTGACCCACTGGGTCTCGTCGCCGAAGGTCGCCTCGATGGCGCCCTGCAGGCCGGCGACGGGGTGGGCTTGGCCCGCCAGGACGCGCTCGAGGTGGCCGTGCAGCAGCACCTTCTCGCCCAGGGCGCCCACGCCCTCGCCGACCGTCAGCCGGGTGGGGAACAGCGGGTCGAGGAAGAAGGTCGCCCGCGCGGGCTCGTCGCTGTTGTTGACCTTGTGGGCGGTGAGGCGGAGCTGGAGGGGCTCGGCCGGGGTCTGCGCCGGCAGGGCGGGCAGCTCGAGGTGGACCCGCCCGTTGGACTGCGTGGTGGCCTCGCGGCTGACCAGGACGGTCGTGCCGGTCACGATGGCGGCGCTCACGTCGCGGTTGGCGACCGCCTCGCCGGAGGGCAGCTCGCGCAGCAGCGCGTCGACGGAGAAGGGGCGCTCCGGGTCGATGGTCAACTCCGCGCCGTCGGGCCAGTCGTCGCCCGCGATGCGCACCGACGGCGGTCCCCACGTGGTCTTCTGCGACAGCCCAAGGAAGATGTCCTGCGAATCGGGGGGGACGAGGAAGCTGTCGGAGGCGAGCAGGCGGCCCTCGACATGCACAGGAAGGGGCCCCGGCTGCAGGCCGGAGGTGGGGAAGGTGACGTTGAAGGAGCCGTCGGCAAGGACCTGGACCACCGGGGCGTAGAGGCTTCCCTCGGGGCCACCCGGGCCGACCACGACCAGGACGCTCCGCCCGGTGAGCGGGACGCCGGAGAAGTCGGTGAGGCGGCCGGACACGCGCAGCGGCTCGCCGCGGCGCGGCTGCGGGGTGGTGGCGAGGTCGACGAGCTTGGCCTTGGCGCGCATGTCGAGGCTGACGGGGGTGGAGTGGCCCGCGAAGATGCCCTCGGCGGCGTGCTGGACGTAGTTGGTGTCGAGGTCGGGGCCGCCGCTGGCCGCAACCCGGGCGGCGCGCAGCGGGGCGCCCTGGCCGGGCCGCAGGCCGGGGACGGTGGAGGGGGAGGCGTCGGAGGGCGAGACGTCCTTGTACGCCTGCGCGGCCCCATTGCCTCCGAAGGAGAGCGGCTGCAGGGTCGGGTCGTTGGGCTCGACCATCACCCAGAGCTTCACCGGGCCGGGGGGGAGCTGATCGACGTGGGAACTGACCTGCGGGCTGGCGCCAGCGGCGTAGAGTTGGCCGTGGATGGCGGCGCGCGCCTGCAGCGGCGACAGCAGGGCCTGGGGCTTGAGGCTGGCCGAGATGCTGTAGCCGCCGTTGCTGGCGGTGATGCCGGCGCCCAGCACCGCGACCGGGCCGCTGCCGCACTCGCTGGGCTTGGCGGGGTCCACGGCGCAGAGCAGGACCTTCAC
>JBHELM010000223.1:0-5517 GCA_046352715.1 Thermoplasmatota archaeon
GCACGGCTCCCTTTGCTGTGCCCCCCACGGCGACCGGGGCCCGCGATGTGCGGCTGACGTTGACCGTCGTCTCCAACGCGACCCATGAGATTGACGCGAACGTGTCCTTCATGGCGCCTGGCCAGCAGCCCGAGCGGGTACTGTGGCGGCTGGCGCCCCACGCCGAGCGCCGTTTCGAGTGGGCTATGGGACTGCCTGGCAACTACACGGTGGCTGTCTTCGGGCGGCTCTTGGTGGTCGGATTTGCCGGGAACCAGAACTATTCGGCATCCAGCGCCTACACGTTCGATTCCAGCCGATGCCTGGACGACTCCGGGTTCAGCCTCACGGAGACCTTCACGGAGCCTCGGTTCCCGGATGCCGGCGTAGTCCCGAGCGCGTTCAACGGGCTCGACCGCCACGGAGAATATCGGTTGTGCGAGACGCTTGACGACCGACACTCCTAGATGTGTTCGACTGTGAAAGGGTGCCGCCAAGGGGAAATCCACTCCCGGATGATGGGCGGAGCATCCGCTGGCGGGCGCAGGACCGCAGCCGCGCCTCGGTATAAAGCAAAATCCCGTCGGCGCCGGCGCCGCACGGCGAGGCGGGCTACTTCGGGAACCAGACGCCGATTGTGCGCGGCGGGCACACGAACGCGCCGTCCGGCAAGGTGAGCCCCGCGTCGAGGTTCTGCAGAAGGAAGCCCGCGTCGCCGGCGTGAAACGGCCACCAGAACCCGCCCTCGATGGGGTAGAGGGGCTCGAGGACGCGGCAGAGGAGGTACTCGGTGTGGGTGCGGGCGTGCGCATCGAGCCCTGCAAGGTGGGCAGCGTGGCCGGCGGCGGCCCAGTGCTGGCCCGAGGGGTCGACGGAGTTGTGGGTCCAGTTGCGCGGTGTTGATCCGCCCCAGTAGGTCTCCACCCACGCCAGGGCCTTCGTGGTGGCCGTGTCCGTCGCGGTGGCGGCACCGGTGAGGACGGGCCAGAACTGCGGGGCCGCGCCGAGGTACCAAACGGCGGGGTTGGCCTGCTGCAAGGCTCCCGCTGCGTCCTTCGAGATGGCGTAGGGGCCGTCCGGCGCCTGGAAGAACTCGTCGTGGATGGCCGATTTCAGGTCCGTCGCGTCGGCGCCGTACTGGGCGGCCTTCGTGGCGTCGAGGTAGACGTCGGCCTCAAGGGATTGCATGGCGCGCAGGCCTTGGTAGGCCTCGGCGTTGTCCATGAGGAACTTGACGTGGTAGTCGGCGCGGGCCCAGGTGAGGCCGTCTGTGTCAATCAGGCCGACGATGAGGTCCGCAATCTGCTCGAGGGCCGCTTGCACGCCGGAGCCGCCGAGCAGGGCTGCGCTGCCTCCCTCCGCATCATAGGCCTGCACGAGGGTGAGGAAGGTGGCGGCGTAGGCGTCGGAGGCGTCCTCGTAATTGCACCTGTGCTGCGGGTCGCCGGCCTCGATGCCGGGCGGGCAGGTCGCCTCCTCGGCGCCGTTGGCGGTGTACCAGTGGTTCAGGATGCGTCCGTCCGTCGCGTTGCGGTTGTCGAGGGTCCACTGGATGTGGTTCCAGGTGCGGGTGAGGTGGTCGGGGGCGGTGGAGCGGACGTAGCCTAGCATCCCCTGGTTGGCGAAGTAGGGGTTCACCTGGTACCAGTCCTTGCCGCCGCCTTGGTGGCCGACGGTGTCGGACACCCGCACCGCGCCGAAGCCGGGGTTCCCCGCCGTGGTGAACTGGAGGCTGGCCAGCCACGCACGGACCTCGTCTGCCTCGGTGGCGGTGGTGGGCGTCGGGTGCAGCAGCCCGGCCTGGCCCAGGCCGGAGGCCAGCAGGAAGACGACGGCCGCGCACCACACCAGACGCATGGCGCCCGGAAGTCGGGACTCCCTCAAAACCGTGCCCACCGGGTGTCCTGCGCCGGAAATAGATGCGCAAGGCAGCGTTTTCGGCAAGGGCTGGACCGCAGCCGCGCAGTTTGTTCACCTGAACCATGTGAGTTGCCTGCTACCCATTCAGACGACCTGAGTGCAATCCGCTGCTGCTTCGCTCAGCAGGGGCAACGCAGGTCAGGAGCTGGTCCAAGATGAAGCGCCAGACGTTGCGGCCGTCGGACGGAGTGAAGTGGGGCTCACCGTCGATGGCATACCAAAACAGACCCCACGAGGCCAAGGAAACGTTGGCTTCCGGCTCGAGGGTGACCATGATGTTCTGCGCACCGTCGTGGCCGAAGTGGCACAATCCCACGTAGTGCCCAGTCTCGTGTGGCGCAACGTAGCCCAGGAGCGTCTGGGGCCAGCCGTCTGTGTAGAAGATGCCGGCCCCTTGCGCCTTGGCTTGGGTGTCGGCGCGCGGCGGGGTGAATGATTGGACGGTGACGCAGCATCCGTCGTCACGGCCACGAGTTGCGCAAGGCGTGGAGTCATTGCCCTCCTCGATTCCGCGGCCGCTGGTAACACCCAGGATGCGGCTTGGCTTACCGCTTTTTGGGTCCTGCATGAAGAGGTTGAAGCCTGCCAGGGCCATCATGGCGCAATTGTCGTCGCGAGCGGGGGTGCGCAGTTTCTGGTCGATGAGGTACGCTCCAAGCGTGTCCGCGTCGAAGGCGAACTCCGTCGAGGATGTCGCCTCGTGGTGGGCGGAGTCGCGGAACCACGAAAAACGCAGGCCCTGGTCCCATGCAACCAGCACGGCCAATTGCTTGGCTTTCTCCGTTGTGTGGCGCAGGTGCTCGGAGACCGCTTGCCGGCTAAGGGCGTAGACGCGCAGGCGGCCCTTGGCGCCGTTGCTATCGACGTATTGGTTGATGTCGTAGCGGTTTGCCGGCCGCAGTCGCTCGGAGCCGTCGTCGTTGACGACCTTGACCACACTTCGCCCGCGGCCAGCGACTTGGAAGGTGTCGAAACTGCCCAGGTGGGCCAAGGCCATCAGGTCCATGATGCCGTCTTGGTGCAGGCGCCACAGGGGGGTGTTGGCGCTGTCGAACATGAGCACGCGGTGGTTGGCCGGCAGCCGGAACCCGAACGTGCCTCCATCAAGGCCGATGGCCTTCCGGATTGCGTTGCGCTTGGTATCGTCGTCCTTGAACGTCTCGTTCACGAGGTCGCTAACAAATGTGCGCAGTGCGTTGCGCTGCACCGCTTGGACGATGCCGCCGACCATGGCCAGGCCGGTGCCGAGGCGGACGGCGTCGATGAAGAGCCTCAGGACGTCGAGTCCCAAGTTGGCGATGGCTTGGATCACGGCGGCAAAGTCCAGGCGCAGCACCGCGGCAGCCACGCCGACCACGTCCTTGACGACCTGCAGGACGTCATCGAAGACCGCCCGGATGCCAGAAATGGCGCCGCTGACGGCTCCGCCGATGAAGTCTGCAACCAGGACAATCGGGGCAGGAGCATGCAGTGCCACCCAGTCGACTACGCCGTCAACGATTCCTTTGGCGCCGTCCAGCAAGGTGTCCACCGCGTCCTTGACCGTGTCAACCACCGCACCAACCACATCCTCCACGACGTCGCCCACCGTGGAAGGAACAGATGCAACAACATCACACGCATCCTCAAGCCAATCTCCAAAACCCATGAGCGCAGTTTCCGCCCCACGACCCGCCTGTTCATGGATAAGGGATTGCTTTCTGCTTGCTGTTGAGAGTGATTTCGCGGATTTTCAAGCCGCGGGGGCCTAAATTGCACCAAAAGAAGGAATGAACGACTGACTCGTGAGACTCCGCCGCGCAAAGGAGATTCCTAGTAGGCTCGGGGAATCTTGCCTTGGCTCGCAAGAGTCGGAAGGAGACAACATGAAAACCACACCCATCGTCTTGGTCGCCGCCTTCGTGGTCGGCGCCTTCGCCATGCCGGCTTCGGCACAGCCCCCCGGGAATTACTCGATTACGTTCGAGTTCTTGACGACCTCGTACTTCGACTTCAAGGACGGCGTCGGCATCGCCGATCCAGCTGACCAGAACAACCCGTGCACCGCATTGCTGCTGGGCCTGCGCGGCATCCAGCCCCTGGCCGAGACCTGGGAGGTCGACCAGAACATGGGCACCAACCTGAACGGACCAGGCATCAGCGAGGGAAACCTTGTCCCTCCTTTGACTCCTGCGGGTGGTTGGCTTCCCAACTCGGGCGGCATCAACACCGGTGTCGCCTGCCCCATCCCGGGCTCCCCAACCCCGCCTGCGGCCCACTCCCTGTGGCTGATTTGGAGTGGCGTCAACTGGCGTAGCGTTGAGGCCGACTCGGCAGCCAACCTGTTCCTGTGCACTCAGAAAACGTTCGCGTCCAGCAGTCCCGGCTGCCTGGCCGTGCCAGACAATCAAATGTACCTGTGGGCCAGCGCCTGCGTAGGCTTCAGCCCGGCAAGTGGAACGTTCTTCGGCCATGACTACACGGATGGCAAGGGCAAGTACCTCGGCGGCGTTCCATTCGACCTGCTGGGTTTCAAGAACGACATGATCAACTGCCCGATGCGCCGCAACATCGACTACACCGACACCATCCAGGACTTCACGGCTGGCGGCGCGGCGCAGACGTTCGACATCATCAAGAACGAGGCGGTCGTGAGCGCAGGCACGGGCACGACATACATGGCGGTGTGTTGGCAGATCACCTACCTGAACTTCTCGGACCCCCTGAACCCGACCACGAACCTGGCCCAGGCCCACGACTGGAAGCTCATCATCGACCTGAGCGACCCCGGCGCGCCAAGCAGTTGGCTTGCTGCCCTTCTGCTTCACTACGGTGGCGCCCAGCCCGGTGACGTCGGCTTTGGCCCTGCCACCGCTGCTCTGCGTGGGTTCTACAGCGACGACGCGACGGGCGCCGGCCAGAACGGCTTCGCGCCCTGCGTTGCACAGATTGGCGGGACGTGCACAGCGGGCAGCGGGGCTTGGCAATGCACGGTCCCGAACAACGCGCAGTTCTTGGCCCATTGCGAGCATCTGGATGGTAGCGCGTGTGTTGCAGGGGAAACCTGTGACCGATGGACCGGATACACGGTAGGGGACCCCTCCAGCAAAGGCACCTGCACAACGACGTGAACCCACACGAGCCGGCGTATCGGGCCTTGGTAAGAAGGCCTGGTTCTAGCCGGGGCGCGATGCGACCCTGGACCGCTACATCAGCAGCGCCACGGCGGGATACCCGGTCCAGGTCTCCGTGGACGCCGCCGCGGGCTCAGCTCGCGGCCATGCCTCCACTAGCTTCACACCCCGCAATTGCTGACTCGACTAGATTTCGACGGCCACGGCCGGGACGTCAAGGCTGTCGTCGACGTAGCTGATCGCCAGGCGGCCGTCGCTGAGGATGGTGATGCTGCAGTAGTCAAACCGCGTGCTGTGATCGCCGATAGCCTGGGCGCATGCCTGGGGAATCTCACAGACCACGTGGCGATCTTCCCCCAATTGCAGGATGTCTCTGACTTCAGGTTGGCCGGTGATGTTGGTGACGCGGTACGCCAACGTGTGGAAGAAGGCCTGGTCCGTCAGGCTCTGGGCATAGAATGTGGCCGCGGCCACATCCAGTTCCGCATTGACGCGGTAGTCAAGC
>JBHELM010000224.1:0-3685 GCA_046352715.1 Thermoplasmatota archaeon
GCTCAGGGCTCGCAGGGGTGGCCTGGATGCACTCGGGCGCCCGCAGGCCGCGGCCCTGCAAGGCCCGCATGGCAGGCGGAGCGTCGAAGCTAGATGCGCCCAGGCGCAGAGCCCCCGGGAAAGGCCCTGGGGCCCCGCGCAGCCCGCAAGCCGCCCGGATGGAGCCGGATGCCTTGGACGCGCCCAGACGCGCAGCAAGCGGCCCTGCAAGGCCCAGCGTGGCCATCGGGACGGCGCGGATGGACACGAAGACCTGGACGCGCTCTGACTCCGAGGCTCGGAGGAGCCTGTTTCTCATGGAGGAAGGGCGCGGAAGGATTTCCGTCAAATCGCGGAACCGTCTGGGCAAGTCTCTTCATTGTATCGTCTGGGGAAGTCTCTTCCTTTTCGATTCCCTATCCACTTCTCATTGCGGGAGCTACCGCAATCCACGCACAAGGCGATTACCCGACCTCAGTTGAGGTCCATACCTTTATCAGTACGGGTGTCATATCCGCCTTTGCGGCGGCACACCAACAGAAAGGTACGCCCAAACAGACGGAACCCCCCTCTGCCCGGTTCCGATTCCTCCCCCACCCGAATTGTTAGGGAATCTCACCAAAGAGGGAGTATCCGCGGTTCGGCGGGCGACGCTTGCTCTTGTCTCCAGCGCTTCGCGGCTTTTCGCGGTCAGGGTGCCAAAAAGGGAGAGAGGGAAGGGAAGAGGAGGGCAGGCCGGGCCTGCGCCGGGGACTAGTCGACCAGCAGGCGGGCGCCGCCGCGGCTGTAGTTCCACTCCGCCGGCAGCTCGCCGCGGCCTTGGTAGTACTTGGCGAGGCCGCGGATGCGGGCCTCCATCAGTTCGAGGCCGCGCAGGTTGTGCAGGTCGCGGGAGTTGGCCGCGAGGTGCTCCTGGAGGTGGATGGAGCGCTGGATGAGGTTCTGCAGGTCCTGCGGCAGCTTGCCGCCGACCCCGGCGTCCTTCATGATCTGCGCGACCTTCTTGCCGGTGAGCTCGTGCACCGAGGGGATGCCGTAGGAGTCGCGCAGGATGAGGCCGATGACGGCGGGCTGCTTGCCCTCCTTGGCGAGCTCGACGACCTTGGCCTCCGCCTCGCGGGGCAGCATGGGCACCCAGGAGGGCGCGGCGTCGCGGACGGGCTTGGAACTGGCGTGGCGGGACATGGGGACCCTTGAACCTTGGACAGAGACGGTGGCGTCCGTGACGAGCGCCAGGATACCTGTCCAAGCCTTCGGACAAGCGGCCTTTATTTAGCCGTTTCTCGCGGCTCCGCAGCTTCACCCGCCCCACCGCAAGCCTCATGCAACTACCGGCCCCCTCGCCAGGACGGATGGGGGCGAAGCCACGCCGGGCCCGCCGCGAGCCCGAGCCCTACCAGCGCTACCGCGCCCCCCTGCAGGCCAAGTGGCGGCCATTCATCCTGGAGCGTGACCGCCACCGCTGCCGCGCCTGCGGGGCCAGGGAGGGTCTGGAGATGGCGCACATCACCGACGCCGTTGCCTTCGTGCGCGCCGCCGGCCACCACCGCGCCGTCACCTTCAGCTACCGCTGGGACAACCTGATGACGCTGTGCGCGGCCTGCCACGCCGCCAGCCACGCCTTCCGCCTCACCGAGGCCCTCGTCGAGCGCCGCGCCAAGGTGGCGACCCTGCAAGCGCAACTGCGGCGGCTGCGCGGCTGGAGCACCCCGTTCGCCGTCCTGCCGCCCGAGCTCGTCCCGCCCGCGATGCGGCCCCGGCGCAGCTTCCACGACACCCTGCGGCTCAGCCCGCTCGTCCCCTTCCCGACCTTCGCGAAGTACGTCTCCAACGGCGGGCTCGTGTTCGACGACCAGGAGAGCCAGCCAGTGCAGCGGCCGCTCGAGGATGCCCTTGAACGGCTCGCTGTGGCCGGAGCCGACGCGGCGACGCACCCCGTTGCCCCCTAGGCAAGTGCAGACACACAGATTCCACAGACGCCCTTCGGTCTGTGAAATCTGTGGAATCCGTGGTTGCCCTTGCCGACCAGCGCCCCTTCGCGAATCCGCGCAGGTTTTCAGGGTCGCCCGCCATCCCGTGCCGTGCTGCGCGGGAGGTTCACGGCCCTCAACGGCGCAGCCCTCGCGGTGGGCGCGCTCGCCGGCCTTGGCGCGGTCGGCCTGCGCTGGCTCATCGACCTCGTGCAGAACCTCGCCTTCGCGGGGGAGTTCGCGGCCACCCCCCGGGAGGAGAACCAGTTCTTCCAGAGCCGGTGGGGCCTGCTCGTCCTGCTGGTCCCCGCCGTGGGCGGCCTCGTCGTCGGCCTCATCCGCAAGTACTGGTCCGAGACGCGGCAATATGGCGTCACCGAGGTGATGGCCGCGGTGCAGGCCAAGGGCGGCATCCTGCGCGGCCGCACGAGTTGGGGCCACGGCCTGATGGCCGCCATCACCGTCGGCACCGGCGGCTCCACCGGGCGCGAGGGGCCCATCGGCTACATCGGCGCGGCGCTCGGCTCCAGCATGGGCCGCCGCCTCGGCTTCAGCGCCCGCGACATCAAGATTCTGCTCGGCTGCGGCTTCTCCGCCGGCATCGCGGCCAGCTTCAGCGCGCCCCTGGGCGGCGTCCTCATGGCGCTGGAGCTCATCCTGCCCGAGTTCAGCACGCACGCCTTCATCCCGCTCGTCGCCGCCACCGTCGTGGGCGTCACCGTGGGCCACCTCTTCCTGGCGGACAAGGCGACCTTCACCATCCCCGGCTTCAGCATCCACGCCCCGTCGGAGCTGCTGGCCTTCGCCGCGCTGGGCCTGGTGTGCGGCCTCGCGGCGGTGGCGTTCATCCGGCTCGTCACCTGGAGCTACCACGCCTGGACGACGATGGCCGTGCCCGAGACACTCAAGCCGGCGCTGGGCGGCCTCCTCGTCGGCCTGCTCGGCCTCGTCCTCTGGCTCTGCTTCGGCAACTACCACGTCTTCGGCACCGGCTACGCCACGGTGACGCACGTCCTGAGCACCGCGCCGGGGGCATTCTGGGCCCTCGTCCCGCTGCTGGCCGTGCTCGCCGTCGCCAAGCCGGTCGCCACCGCCGTCACCGTCGCCTCCGGGGGCGGCGGCGGGATGTTCAGCGTCAGCCTCTACCAGGGGGCGCTGTGGGGCGGCCTCGTCGGGCTCGCCGCGCAGGCCGCGTGGCCGCACAGCCCCGTCAGCCCCGCCAGCTACGCCCTCGTCGGCATGGGCGCCTTCTACGCCGCCAGCACCCGCGCCACCCTCACCGCCATCGTCATCCTCACCGAGCTCACCCGCGACTACGCCGTCGTCCTGCCGCTCATGCTCGCCGCCGTCATCGCCGACGCCGTGAGCGTGGGCCTGAGCAAGGAGTCGCTCTACACCATCAAGCTCGCCCAGAAGGGCATCCACTACGAGCACGACCGCGTCCAGAGCCCGCTCGACTTCCTGCAGGTCAAGGACGTGATGAGCACCAAGGTCGACACCCTCGCCACCACCCTCACCGTGGGCGAGGCGTTCAACCGCATGATGGACCTCGGCCACACCGGCTACCCCGTCGTCGACGCCGAGGGGAAGCTCACCGGCATCATCACACGCCGCGACCTCAGCAAGCACATGCAGGCCGGGAAGGGGTTGCAGCCCCTGAGCGACGTGGTGTCCGGCCTCTGCATCACCGCGTTCCCCGAGGAGATGCTCTACCGCGCCCGCGACCGCATCTACCA
>JBHELM010000225.1:0-5380 GCA_046352715.1 Thermoplasmatota archaeon
CATCCCGGCGCCGCCGCTCAGGTCGTAGTACGCCTTGCCGTTGAGGGCGCGGGGGGTGGCCATGTCGACCCGCTCCAGCGTCCCGTTCGGCCCCGGGACGTGGACCGCGAAGGTGGCGTGCCAGTGGGTCGGGCACTCCTGGGCCGGCGCGGCGCTGGTCGTGCCCGCCGTGGTGGGCGGCGCGGTGGTGGCCAAGGTCGTCGGGTCCGACTGGAGCGGCGCGGCGCAGCCGGCCAGCAGGACAAGGATGGCGAGGGGGATGAGGCGCATCGCCCGCGGAGTGGCGAGGGGCACTTCAAGGCTGCGCGGGGCACGCTGCGGCGGGGGCATGGACCCCCACGAGCCCAGGGAGGGCGATAGCGCTTCCTCCGCGCCGGTCGGGGCTAGGTCTCGAAGCAGTAGGCGCCCACTGATACGGCGAGCTCGAACGGGTCCCCCTGGCCGCAGGAATCGTTGCCCACCGTGACCTCGTCGGAGGCGCCGCCGACCGCGACGCAGGCGGCCCCGGCGGAGATGGACCCGCCCGTGGCGAAGCCGCAGGATGCGTCGCCCGCCGTGACGCTGGCGTCCCCGGCACCGCTGACCGCCACACACTGCGCGCCCACGACGGCTCCGAGGCCGGCGAGGAGGCCGTTGAAGACGAAGCCGCAGGATTCGTTCCCCGCGGTGCTGGCGGCGTCGCCCAAGCCGCTGACCGCGACACACTGCGCTCCCACGACAGGGGCCAGGGTCCCCGGGGGGAACCCGAAGGAGATGGCGCTGCCGCAGGAGAAAACCTCCGACTCGCTGGAGGCGTCGCCGGTCCCGCTCACCGCGGCGCACTGCACGCCCACGGCGGCCGCCGGGTTGCCCGTGACGGCGTTCAGCGGGCTGGACCGCGCGTGGCCGCAGGCGCTGCTGCTCGCCGTGGTGGTGGCGTTGCCGGTGCCGCTGGCGGCGAGGCACTGCACGCCCGCCGCCACGGTGGGGATGAAGCTGCTGAAGGCGGCCCCGCAGGCGTTGCTGCCGGCCTGGTTGCTGGCGTCCCCCGCGCCGCTGGCTGCCACGCACTGCGCGCCAGCCGCGAGCCCGCCCGCAGCGTCGCCGCACGAGGAGTTGCCCGCCGTGTTGTCGGCGTCGCCGGTCCCGCTGACCGCCAGGCACTGCACGCCGACCGCGACGCCGCCCGGGCCGCCCCCGCTGAACCCACACGAGGCTTGGCCGCCCGCGTTGGTGGCGTCGCCGGCGCCGCTGGCCGCGACGCACTGCACGCCAGCGCCGTTGCAGGAGCCGGCGTTGCCGGCGCCCGCGCCACCGACCGCGACGCACTGGACGCCGGCGCCCTCGCAGGTGCCGGAGTTGCTGGCGCTCCCGGGCGCGACGGCGATGCATTGCACCCCGACGCCATCGCAACCAGTGTTGCTTGCGTCCCCGGTGGCGCTGATGCTGATGCACTGCGCGCCGGTGTCACTGCAGTTGCTGCCGGAGGCGTCGCCGAAGACGCTGACTGAGACGCCGTTGCCGCAGGCGGTGCCGTCGACGTGGACGTCGACGTCCTGGCAGGAGGCCGTGGCCGGGGGAGCCAGCCCCGCGAGCGCGGCCAGGAGGGCCCACAGGAAGGTGACGGATGGACGGAGGGGAGGCGAGGGAGGCGCCATGCGGAAGCATCGGCCTGCGGCTTTTGGGTGTTGCCAGTTTTCCGTTCCTCCAGCCCCCCGGCGCGTTCCACTCGCAACGGTGAAAGCCCCCGGCGATGCGTGGCGGGCATGGAGTTGCCCGTCCCCCTCCTGCTCGCCGGCTGGGCCCTCACCGTCCTGCTGTGGCTGTGGACCACGGTGAGCCTGTTGCGCCGCCTGCGCACCCTCCGCTCGGCCAAGCAGAGCCAGTCCACGCGCTACGGCCAGATCTCGGAGCAGTTCGCGCCCCACCTGGAGTCCTGGCCGTGGGACCCGAAGGGGTTCCGCTTCATCGGCAGTCCCGTCGACGGCGTGCAGTTCACCGAGGAGGGCGTGGTCTTCGTGGAGATCAAGGCCGCCGACGGGCGCCTGACGCCGCAGCAGGCCGCCATCAAGCGCCAGGTGCAGGAGGGCCGCGTGGCGTGGCACGAGGTGCGGCTGCGGTGAGCGCGGATTCCCTGGCCCGCGCGGACACCCATCCTCCCCTGGCGTCCCACCCGCTCGCGGAGCAGGCGCTCGATGCCTTTCTCGGCTCGCTCGCCGCCGTCGACCCGACCGTCCTGGTCCGCAACGCCGTGCGGCAGGGGCGACTGGACGACTGGCTGTTCGAGGGCGGCGCCCGCCGCGACCAGCCGCGCTGGCTCCAGGTCCTCGCCGTGGGCAAGGGGGCGCCGCGGATGCTGTGGGGCCTGGTCGAGGCGGGCGTCCCGTTCCAGGGCATCGGCGTCGCCCCCGCAGGGGTCCCCGCGCCCTCCGTGGACACCTTCGCCTGGCACCAGGGCGAGCACCCGGTCCCCGGCGCCAGGTCGTTCGCGGCCGGCCGGGCGGTGCTGGCGTGGGCGGAGCGCTACCCCGCGGGGCAGCCGCTGCTGGTCCTGCTCTCCGGCGGCTCGTCCGCCTGCCTGGAGTCCCCCGCCGGCCTGGAGGAGGCGGACCTCACGCGGCGCTGGCGGGAGCTGCTGCTCGCGGGCCTCCCCATCGAGGAGATGAACCGCTGGCGCGCCCAGTGGTCCGCGCTCAAGGGCGGCAAGCTCGGCCACAGGCTCCTGGCGAGGACGGACCGCATCCGCGTCTGGGTGCTGGCCGACACCGACGTCGCCACGGCGGCGCAGGCCGTCGGCTCCGCGCTGTTCCAGGCCGACAGCATCCCGCACCACATCCTTGCGTCGGGCAACGAGATGGTGGCCGCCGCCGGCCTGCGCCTGGGCGCCGCGGGGTGGAGCGTCTACCGCTTCCCCGACCGCATCGCCGGCGACGCCGAGGAGGAAGCGCGCCGCTTCGTCGAGGCGTTCCACGGGCTGGAGGGCTCCTCGGTGGCGCTCGTCGGGGGCGGCGAGCCGTTGGTGAAGGTCCCCGACGGTGCGCCGCGGGGGGGACGCAACGGCCACGCCGCCCTCGCGGCTGCCCAGCACCTCAAACCCGGCGAGCTGTTCCTGGCGGCGGCGAGCGACGGCGTGGACGGCACCGGCGGCACCACGGGCGCCTGGACGCTCGCCGGGGATTGGGACGCCGCCGCGCAGGAGGCGCTGGAGCGGCGCGCGGCGACCCCGTTCCTCCAGGAGAGGCAGCGGACCTTCGACCTGGGCGCGACGGGGACGAACGTCAACGACCTGTGGGTCGCGCTGCGGCCCTGAGTCCGGACCCGCCGAACCGCGAAGGCCGCGGAACACGCGGAAAACTTCTGGTTCGAGTTCTCCGCGACTTCCGCGGTTCGGGGAGCGTCAAGCGAGCAGTCGAAGCGCCGGTAGCTTACGTGCCGATGCCAAGAGGCTGGACGGCGACAGCGACGCTCCCCGGGACGACCGCCGGGTCCGGGACAATCCAGACGATGAGGCGGTAGACCGGGACGGGGCCGAGCGGCGCCATGCATTGCGTGGCCTTGAGGGCGAAGGGAATCGGGCTTGGAACTGGAGGCACGCTGGTCATGCAGGTGGTCTCGGTGGCGTCGAGGTGGCCGTCGTAGGGGAACGCGTCGAACCCCATCACCGCCCCGAACGTAGTCTCTGGGGAGGAGAGGGCCGCGAAGGCCGTGACCTTGACCGTCTCGCCCGCGAGATAGAGGTCGCCACAATACTCGCCTGCCAGGGTGGTGGAGCCGGGGATGGGTGGCACTGGAGGGCAGGCTGGGGCCGTGGACGACACCAGGCCGCCGCCGGCCCCGCAAGGCCCCGCCACGGAGGTCGCATAGGGTCCCGGGACCAGGGTTCCAGGAGCCAGCCAGGGATGGAGCGGGGGCGTTGGGGGCACGCCGACGACCGGGACGCAGATGGGGCCGGGGACCGTCCCGGCCAGAGCGGTGGGGGCGAAGGTGATGGCGGCCAGGAGGGCCGCGACGAGGGTGGCGCGCATGGGAAGCTCTTGCCTGGGGAGCAGGCGCAGCGGGAAAGGCGCCACCCCACAAGAGGGGCGCTGGCCAAAGCGGATTCGCAAAGAAAGGGAGCCTTCCCGGGGACCCGCCCGGCGCCCTGGGTCGGGTCGCCCGCCTCCTGGTAGTGCAGCCCCAAGCGCCTGAAATCCACGCAGCGAATCCCTCGCCATGGCCTCCAACAAGGACGCCGCCCTGGAGTTCCTCCGCCTTGCCGCCGCCGGGAAGGCCATGGAGGCCGGCAAGCGGTTCCTGGCGCCCGGCTTCCGCCACCACAACCCCTGGTTCCCTGCCGGAGCCGCGCCGCTGCTGCAGGCCATGAACGAGAACGCACGCCAGGCCCCGGACAAGCTGTTCGAGCCGCTGCGCGCCGTCGCAGAGGGCGACCTGGTGGCCGTCCACTCCCGCGTCCGGATGAGGCCCAGCGACGCCGGCATCGCCGTGGTGCACCTCTTCCGCTTCGAGGGCGGCCGCATCGCGGAGCTGTGGGACGTCGGCCAGCCCGTTCCGGCGGAGTCGCCGAACCGAGACGGGATGTTCTAGCCCCTGCCCTCGCCAAGGCGAAGCAGGCACGAGTGGATTTCGCGGCCTTCGCGGTGGGGAACGTGGCCGGCCGCCGCGTGCGGCGTCCTAATATACAAGGCCCTTGTGGGAAAACGCATGCTCGAGAACGTCCCCACCATCCTGTCGGCGCAGGAGATCCTGGACAAGGCGTTCCTGAAGGCCAACAAGCTCGAGGTCCCGGACCCCGACAAGTACCACCGCATCCGCAAGACGGAGGAGGCGCAGATGAAGCACATCGCCGACACCTGCGCGGAGATGCTGGAGCGTTACGTCGACGCCTTCCCGACCCTGGAGCGGATGTCCGGCTACGAGCAGGAATTGCTCGACATCGTGGTGGGCCTCGACGGCCTGAAGCAGGCGCTCGGCCACCTGACCTGGACGGAAGAGAAGATCAAGGACGTCTACCGGCAGTGCGCGCGCTCCATGCGGGAGATGCGCAACACCGTGGGTATCCAGGCGCAGAAGCGCCGCTTCTCCGGCCGCTGCTCGAGCCTCGTGGACAAGTGCACGAAGGACCTCGCGTTCCTGAACCAGGCGCGCGACAAGGTGCGCCTCCTGCCGACGGTGCACCCGCAGTACCCCACCGTCGTCATCGCCGGGTTC
This sequence comes from Thermoplasmatota archaeon, assembly GCA_046352715.1. Taxonomy (GTDB): domain Archaea; phylum Thermoplasmatota; class E2; order JACPAO01; family JAHFTW01; genus JAHFTW01. Next base: position 5,188 of record JBHELM010000225.1, read on the forward strand.
CCCAACGTCGGCAAGTCCAGCCTGCTGGCCGCCTTGACCAAGGCCCAACCGCAGATCGCGCCGTACGCCTTCACGACGAAGGCCGCCAACGTCGGGCACATCGAGATGAGGAGCGCGGAAGGCGCCATCTCGTACGTCCAGGTCGTCGACACCCCCGGCCTCCTCGACCGCCCCGCCAGCAGGCGCAACGCCG
>JBHELM010000226.1:0-5613 GCA_046352715.1 Thermoplasmatota archaeon
GCTCCGGCATCTACACCGCGATGATCGCCGCCTACGTCTTCGGGTTCCCGATGCGGAAGATCTACCCCTGGCTCGCGGCCGGGGTCGTCGTGGCGTGCGCCACCCTCACCCTGCTCGGCGTCGCGGGCAGGGCGGCTCTGCGATGGTGACGGCCCGCTCCCGCCCTTTCCTTTGAACCCTCGCCATGCAAGTCAAGGAGGGCCTGCCGCACAGGGGGCAACGCACGGGTGAGCCATGCCCAACCCGGACCTCCCCCCAGAGTGCGCCTGCTGCCCCGACGACGAGGCGTGCGACTGCGGCGACTGCCGGCGTACGAGTGGAAGCCGCCCAAGCCGCTGCCGCCCCTGCCGGCGTGACTGGGCAAGCGCCCCGTCAGGGGCTAGGGCTGCGGCGCGTCGTGGCCTTCCCGGCGCGGGCGCGGGCGGCCTTCCTGGCCCCGACGCGCGCCGACGCCGTGCCGCGCCTGGAGCGGGCCGCGCGCCGCGACACCTCGCTCGCCCCCGTGCCGGGCTTGCGGTGGCTGCGCGGCGCCTTGCCGATGGGGATGCCGGCGCGCCGGGCCTTGGAGAGCCCGATGGCGACGGCCTGCCGGCGCGTCTCGGCGCCGTGCTTGCCGCGCTTCTTGTGGCGCATCTCCTCGTGCACGAACTCGCCGGCCGCGGTGGTGGGCGCGTAGCCTTCCCGCAGCTCTTCCTTGGCCTTGCGCGTGGTGGACCTGGTGGGCATGGGCATCCCCGCCACGCCATCGACCTTCCCCACATCGGCCTTTGCGTATCGGCACGTCCAACCCCACCCAAACCACGAATGTCACGAATTGCACGAACCCTCCGGCCACACAGACCTGAATCCGCGTCATCCGCGAAATCCGCGGTTTCGGAGGCTGGGCCGCCAGGAAGTTTCCGCAAACCGGGGTTTGGTCAGGGTCAAGCCTTGGCGCGCAGGTGCGCCTTCAGCGCCTTGATCTCCCTGATCTCCGCCGGGTCCTCCCCCTTGAGCGCCGCCACGTACACCGACGTGTAGTCGAGGAACTGAATCATGCGCGCCTGCTGCACGACGTGGTCGCGGAAGTCGGCGATGGGGTCGGAGGTGAGGTTCGTCCACGGCACCCCCCAGGCGCGGTAGCGGCCCTCCATGTAGTCGAGGCGGGCGCGCAGTTGCGGGTTCTGGTTGGCGTGGCTCAGGCAGAGCACGGTGAAGTGGCGGCGGTTCTCGGCGTCGCCGCCCCAGCCCGTGAGGTCGTTGTGGTTGCTCTCCGGCACCAGGTCGACGTCGGCGATCTTCTTCGCGTTCTCGTTCAGCATGCCGCGGAAGTGCAGGCCCACGCCGTAGAACGCGGGGGTGGCGTAGATCTGCGGGATGGGCCGCCAGATGCTGCGCGCGAGCTGCTTCGCCTCGTTGTGCGCCTCCGGCACCTGCGGCCCGCACGCGGCGTCCACCTCCTCGACCGCGTGGACGCACTCCTGCACGGGGACGCGGTCCTTCAGCAGGCCGGAGCCCTCGAGGAAGCCGAGGACGCTGAACCAGGTGTAGCCGAAGGCGGCGCGCGGCTGGTAGCCGGGCGGCTGGGGGACGATGGTGGGCACCAGCTTGGCGAGCGAGCCGCCGGTGCTGAAGCCGGTGACGCTGACGCCGCGCTGCAGCGCCGCGCGCACCACCGCGAGCGTCTCCTCGGTCTCGCCCGAGTAGGTGATGGCGAGCGCCTGCCAGCCCTTCTTGACGTGCTGCGGGAACTGGTAGTGCTTGACGATGGAGAACGGCAGGTCGAGGGCGCGGGTGGCGGCGTCCTTCACCAAATTGGCGCACATCCCGCTGAAGCCCATGCCGGCAAACAGCAGGCCGTCCGCCTTCAGCCCCGGCGCGGCGGCCCTGCGGCCCGCCTCGTGGCCCTCCCTCAGCAGCCGCGCCTTGGCCTGGATGGAGGGCAGGAACCCCTCCGGGTTGCGCAGGCTCGGCAGGTCGGCGGGGGGCACGCGCGAGCAGCGGGCGGTGGGTATTTGCCCGTTGCCGGTGGGGCAGGCCGCGGCCACCGCGGGCACTCGGCAGAGCAGGAATCCTTCGGCACCCTTTTCAGGGTCGGCACGGGTCCCCCCGGCGTGGGACGGGACGCCAACATCGCCAAACGCAACGCCCTCGTCCTGCCGGGGGGGCTCCTCGCCTTCTACGGCGCCGTCGGCCTGCTCCTCCTGGTCGCCCGCGGCAGCAGCGGCGCCTGCCACGACGGCCTGCGCGTGATGTACCACGGCGCCTGCTACAGCCTGGTGTGGCCGCTGGCCATCCTGCTCCTGCTCGGCGTCGCCCTCCTCGCCGTCGGCATCGTCCTGTTCCGCGGCGAGCCGGAGGGCCTGGCCGGCCAACTGCACCCTGGCACCCCGACCCACTTCACCCTCGCCCTCCTCATCAGCCTCGTCGCCGTCCCCCTCCTGGGCGCCGGCGTGGCCGTGGTGGCGGGGGGCCAGCTTGGGAAGGAGTTGACCATCGGCACCGGCGACGTCCAGGTCCGGACGGCGTTCGTGCTGGAGGTGGCCGCCTTGGTCGGGGTCCTCATGCTGGCGCCCTTCCTCGGCCTGCTGCTGCGCGACGGCGCGCGCCGCCGCCGGGTCCTGCGCGAGGCCGAGGCGATGGCGGACGAGCCCGCGTTCCCCGGCGAGGGCGAGGCGGCGCCGCCCGAGGAGTTCGTGGACGAGTCCGCGTGGCCTGAAGCCCGGCAGTAACCCCACGGCCGGAACAGGATTTCGGGGGGAGACAGAGAATCCTCTCCCGATTTGCATCCTTCGTGGGCCTCACGAGCGACACCTGCGAACCGCGGAAGTCGCGGAGAACACGGAGACATCTTCCTTCCGTGGGTTCCGCGACTTCCGCGGTTCGTCGGAGGCATCCTCGGAATCCCCAAACTCCTGTCAGGGAGGCGGCAGCGCCAGCGGCTCCAACTTGTCCAACTCGGTGCCCAACTCGCGCTCAAGCGACCTGTGCAGCGCCTCAATCTTGCGCGCCGCCGCGCCCAATCCCTTCGCGTCGTACTTCGCCAAAACGTCCTCCAGCCGAAGCCGCTTCTCTGCGGTGTAGAGGTTGTCGGCGTGGCAGACGATACGCTCCTCCAGCGTGCGCGGGGTGTAGTCCCGCACGGGCAGGCCGAGAACCTCCGCCTCCCGTGCGTCGATGCCGCCGCCGGTGTGCCGCTCGACGCAGAGGATGACGCGCCCGTCCCACGCGCCGGGGCCGTCGGAGCGCAGCAGGTCGGCGCCGATGCCGGCGTGGCGGACGTCCTGCGCCACGCTGCGGCCGATGTCGTGCAGTAGCGCGGCGGCGGAGACGGTGGCGAGGCCAACGTCCAGTCCTTGCTGCGTGGCGCAGGCGCACATGGCGAGGGCGAGCCCTTCCACGCAGCGGCAATGTCCTGGCACCCACGCGGGCGGGCGGGCCTCCAGCAGGCGGCCCCAGGCCCGCGCGCGCCCGGCCTCAGGCGGAGACGGTGGGGGCCGCATGCTCGGGGAAGTGGGGCTCAAGCTCCGCGATGCGCTCCTTGAGGGCCTTGCGGACCTCGGCGGTGCGGACCGGGTTCATCGCCTTGCGGCAGACCGGGCAGTTGAAGTTGAGGTCCACGGCGTCCTCGAACGTGATGCGGCGGTGCTGCTCGTCGCAACTGTAGAACTGGTGGTCCTCCTCGAACCGCAGCTGCTGCCGCAGGTGGAGCAGCTCGTCGGCCCAGCGCCGGCGCAGAATGTGCTTGATCTCCATCAGGTCGAGGTCCCAGTAGAAGGTCTCCCAGCCCTTGGCGTCGGTGTCCTTCTCGTACTGCGCCACGTGCGCCTCCATGAGGCGGTAGAGCACCTTGCGCACCTCGCTCGCCTTGCGCTCCTTGAACGTCTCCAGGACGTCGACGCCGGAGATGTGGGGATGCTCCTGCAGGAACTTGGCCATCGCCATCCCCTCGTCGCCCACCTCCTCCTGGATGTAGCCGACCACCTCCTGGTCGGTGAGGGCGGGGACCCACTCCTCGTCGCGGATGCTCACACCTTGGGGAAGCGGCCCCCGGGATTCAAACGTGACTGTCCGCCGTCAGGGCCGCGCGCCGGGGGCCCCAGACCTGTTCGGGCGCCCCTGCGGCTCCGGCTCCAGGGCGGCGACCCGCTTGCCGCGCGCGGTCGGGATGACCTCGATCTCGCCGCCGGGGAAGGCGTCCCGCTCCCACGCCCCGCCGCGCAGCCGGTCGAGCAGCAGGGCGAGCGCCGCGACCTCGCTGTGCGGCTGCGAGCCCACGGCGACGTTGTGGTCCGCCAGTTGGTAGAGCTCAGCGGGCACCTTCTCGGCGCCGACGACGACCAGCACCGGCCGCCCGTCAGCGACGATGCCCGGCGCCGCCTCGCCCAGCGGCGTGCCGTACATGGTGAGGTGGACCACTTGGCCGCCCTCCTGCTGCCACTGCCTGACGGGGCCCTTCCAGCCGGTGCCGGAGGCGACCGAGAAGCTGCCGCCGAAGCGCGTGGCCACGGCGGCGACGGAGCGCACCACCTCGTTGTCCTCCTCGGCGATGCGGACGCCGCGCGCCCCCAGCGCCCGCGCCGTGAGGCAGACGTGCGTGGTGATGCGCTTGTCGCGGGCCGGGCGGTGGCCGAGCCGGAGGACCTCGATGGCGGGGGCCGTGCGGGTCACGGCGCCGCCGCCTTCAGGCTCACCGTGACGGCGAGGCTCTGGCCGTCCGTGCAGGGCAGCGCGTCGCGCAGCCGGACCGGGGCGATGACCTCCAGCGTCGTGGTGTAGTGGCTGCGATGCGGCAGGATGGCCGCGCACGTCTGCCCCTGCACGGTGGCGGGGTGGCAGGTGACGCCGCCGAAGGTGCGCCCCTCTGCCGTGAACGGCTCGACCTGGATGGAGGGGTGGCGGCGCAGCACCAGGAGCTTGTTCGCCTCGGGCCCGGTCAGCTCCAGGTTCAGCGTCCCGGGGTAGGGGGCCCAGCCGAGGTGCCTCTCGAACTGCGTGACGTAGCCGGGCCGCGAGAGGTAGTAGCGCCCCTCGCCCAGGCCGCCCTTCACCGTGCCGGTCAGCACGATTGCGTCCTGGTGCTCGAACAGGCGGCGGTAGAGCAGGTGCTCGCTGCGCAGGACGCCGCGGCCCTCCTCGGTGATGAGGATGCGCTGCTTGCGCACGCCCATCTCGCGGGTGACGAGGCGGGCCTGGGTCAGCTCGATGAGGCGGCGGCTGGCGCTCTGCTGCGACAGGTCGAGCAGGCTGGCGAACTCGGCGCTCGCCAGCTCCACGGGCTCCTCCATGGCGCCCAGGAGGGCCAACTGCTTGAGCGCCTCCACGTCGCAGGGACGGGTCACGCCGTGGCCGACACCCGTCCCGGCTTTGGGGTTTTGCCCTCCTCGGCCCCCACCGAAACCACGGATTGCACGGATGGCACGGAGTCGCTTGTCCGTGAAATCCGTGCAATCCGTGGTTCGGTCGTCAGGGGGGAAGGGCTCCGGAAGGCGGCCAGCAGATCCCCATAGAGTTCCCGCTCTGCCCCCTTGGTGGTGGCGGCGAGGCGCTGGACGATGAACTCGGGGGTGCTGCGCGCCAGGACGCCCATGCGGGGCATGCGGTCCACCACCAGCCGGTTCTCCTCGTCCAGGC
>JBHELM010000227.1:0-3933 GCA_046352715.1 Thermoplasmatota archaeon
CCTGCACCGCGCCGGTCTCCAGGATGGTGACGTTGGCGCTCAGCGGGTGGAGGGCTGCGTCCACGACGACGCCCCGGATGGCCATGCGGGCGTCCGCCGACGGGGCGGAGGAGGGCGACGGCGAGGGGGACGGGCTGGAGGGCTGGGGGGGCGCGCCGGGCTGCGGGGCCGGGGCGCCGGGTGCGGGGCTGGAGGTCCCGCCCCGCGTGCCCTTCGTGATGACGGTGTGGGACACGTCGCCTGTCGTCTGCGTCGCGGCGCCCGCGCAGCCGGCCATGAGGAATGCCGCGACGGCCAGCAGGGGCAGCGTCTTGTGCATGGCTGCGGCAATCCGCCACCTACAAAAGGGCTCGGGGCGGCGGCAATGGACCCATCAATGGATGGGTCCTCTAAATCGGTTGACATGCCCACGGTCCATAGCGCGCCGGGACGCCGAAAACTGGATGGGGCGGGCCCCCGTCGGACGCCTGCCTTGCTGGAAATCGCCGGACGCCGCCTGCGGGAGCCCCTGGTGCTCTCGCCGATGGTGGACGTCACCGACGCCGCGTTCCGCAGCCTCGCCGTCGCGTGGGGCGCCGACGTGACGTGCAGCGAGATGGTGGCCGCGACCGGGCTCCTGCACGACAACCCCGGCGCCTGGCGGCACCTGCAGCCCTGGCCCGGCGAGGCGCCCTACGGCGTGCAGTTCATGTGCGGCGACCCGGGGGAGATGGGCGGCGCGGTCCGGCACATGGCCACCCGCCTGCGGCCCGATTTCGTGGACGTCAACCTCGGCTGCCCCGCGCCCAACATCCTGCGCTCCTGCGCCGGCGGCTTCCTGCTGCGCGACCCCAGGAAGGCAGGGGAGGTCATCCGTGCGGCGCGGGGGGCGGCCGACGACGCCGGCATCCGCCACGTCTCCGCCAAGCTCCGCCTCGGCCCCGACGCCGACCGCCTGACCTACATCGAGGTGGCGCAGGAGGCCCAGGCGGCGGGGGCGAGCTGGGTGACGCTGCACGCCCGCACCGTCGAGCAGGGCTACTCCGGCAGCGCCGACTGGTCGCACATTGCGCGCCTCGTGGAGGCGGTGGACATCCCGGTCGTCGGCAACGGCGACCTGTGGGACCCGGCGGCGGTGGTGCGGATGCGGGACGAGACCCACTGCGCCGGCTTCTTCGTGGCCCGGGCGGCGATGCGCGACCCGACCATCTTCCGCCGGATGCGCGCCGCGCTCGACGGGGACGAGGCCGCCTCCGAGCCCAGCATGGCGGAGCGGCTGCGCACGCTGCAGCAGTACCTGGAGCGCGCCAAGTCCATCGGCCTGACCCACATCCCCGATTTGCAGCGGCAGGCGGCGCGCTTCGTGGCCGGCGGCCCCGGCGCCAAGCGGCTGCGCGTCGCCTTCAACCAAGCCCCCGGCCTCAAGGCGTTGCGCGCCCGGGTGGCCGAGGCGTTGGCTTCACTCGAAGTTGCGGCGCTTCACCACGGCTAGGGCCAAGCCGAGGAAGATGGCGGTGTGGGCCAGCAGGGCCACGATGGCCCATGCCGGCTCGCCGGGGGCGGCGAAGCCGAAGAGCCGCGCCAGGAATCCCAACTCGTTGCCCCCCGCGGCGACGGGGGCGATGGCGTTGGAGGCCACCCGCATGCTGCTGGAGGGGCTCAGGTAGACGGACCACGCCGTCTCCGGCCCGGTGGCCAGCGAGGTGAGCCCGCGCTTGCCGATGTCGATGAGGGAGTCGAGCGAGCCCAGCAGCGGGAAGACGAAGATCCAGGTCGCCAGCGCGATGAGGATGCCGGTCGTCGTGGAGCGCGTCAGGGTGGAGCAGAACAGCCCCACGGCGGAGAACGCCACGCAGCCCAGCAGGATGATGAGCAGCCCGAGCAGGAAGCCCTGCACGGAGTGGGCGGAGGGGGGGTTGCGGAGGACCAGGGACAGCAGGCCGTAGTCCAGCAGGAGGGCGAGCCCCGCCACCATCACCACCGTCGCGGTCGAGCCGAGGAACTTGCCGAGCACGAAGGCGGGGCGCGGCACCGGCTTGGAGAGCAGCAGGAACAGGGTGCGCGACTCCCACTCCGACGACACCGCGTCGGTGGTCAGGATGATGGGGAGCAGTTGCAGGTAGAAGTAGCCGGACAGGATGAAGAAGCCGCTGAAGAACAGCAGCATGGCGATGTTCTGCTCCGCCGTGCCGCCCTCGAACCCGCCGCTCAGGGTCCCGCCCTTGATGATCTGCGTCGGCACGATGACCGTGATGAACACCATCACCGCCAGGAAGACGGGGACGATGATGAGCAGCCGCTTGGTGCGGATGTGCTGCAGGAACTCCTTGCGCGCCACCTGGTAGGTGACGTTCCAGAAGGGGTTGCCGCCGGGCTCCGCCGCCGCGCGCTGCGGCCTCGGGGAGGAGATGGCGGACGTGGCGGCCTCGGGAAGCGTCACGCCGGCACCCCCGCGTCGGCCTGCGTCAACTCGAGGAAGGCGGTCTCCAGGGTCGCGGTGGTCGGGGTCACGGCGGCGATGCGGGCGCCGGCCGCGGCGAGGGCGGCCACCACCTCGGCGGTCGTGGCCTCGTCGCCGGTGAACTCCAGGACGTTGCCGGACGCCGTGGGCTTGCTCCCCAGCACCTTGCCGGCGGCGGTCAGCAGCTTCGCGGAGGGGTTGAGGACGCGCACCTGCACCGCCCCGCCGCCCTTGGCCGCCTGGTGCTGCAGCTCCGCGACGGAGGCGACGGCGGCGAGCTGGCCCCGGCGCAGGATGGCAACGCGCTGGCAGGTCTGCTCCACCTCGTTGAGCAGGTGGCTGTTGAGGAACACCGTGGTGCCGTCGCGGGCGAGCCCCTTCATCATCTCGCGCAGCTCGTAGGCGCCCTGCGGGTCGAGGCCGTTGGTGGGCTCGTCGAACAGGATGAGCTCCGGCTCGTGCAGGATGGCCTGCGCGATGCAGATGCGCTGCTTCATGCCGTGGCTGTAGCCCTTGACGCGGCTGTCGGCGCGCTCCTCCATCCGCACCACCTGCAGGACGGCGGCGATGCGGTCGCTGCGGCGGTGCGCCGGCATCCCGAGCAGGCGGCCGTAGAAGTCGAGGTGCTGGCGGCCGGTGAGGTTGCTGTAGAAGTCGTACTGGTCGGGGACGAGGCCGACGTGGTAGGCGGCGCGCTCCGGGTGGCGCAGGGCGTCGATGCCGCACACCTGCACCGCGCCGGCGTCGGGGCGCACGAAGCCGGTGACGCACTTGGTGAACGTGGTCTTGCCGGCGCCGTTGGGGCCGAGGAAGCCGAACACCTCGCCGCGCTGCACGTCGAGGTCGATGCCCTGGAGGGCCTGCACGTTGCCGTAGCTCTTGCGCAGGCCGCGGGTCTGGAGGACGACCGCCATTGCGGGCGCATCCTGGCGCCGCTTGAAGGACCCTTTGGAGCGCCTGCCGAACCACGGATTGCACGATTCCATGGAGCCGAATCCGCGTCATCCGCGAAATCCGCGGTTGGTCAGCGCGGCGTCTCCCCGACGAAACCGCGGATGACGCGGATTCCGCGGATGCAACCCAAATCCGTCATCCGTGCAATCCGTGGAATGCGTGGTTTGTGAGGCAGCGGCACCTCCAAGCGCGGCGCCCGCGTGCCCGCTGCATGCTCTTGGCCTTCGACGACACCGACGGCCCGGAGGGCGGCTGCACGACCCACCTGGCCTTCCGCGTCCTGCTGGAGCTGCCGCGCCTGGCGCTCGCCGGGCTGCCGCGGCTGGTGCGCCTGAACCCCAACGTGCCGTGGAAGACGCGCGGCAACGGCGCCGTGGTGCTGCCGCTGGGGCTGCCCGAGGGCCCGAGCGTGCGGGTGGGCGAGCTGCGCGGCCGCGAGATCCTGGCATTCCCTGAGGGCCGGCGGGCGGAGCCAAGCCAGGAAGCCCTGGGGCGCGTCTGGAGCGTGCTGCACGAGGAGGCCCAGGACGAGGCCGAGC
>JBHELM010000228.1:0-37318 GCA_046352715.1 Thermoplasmatota archaeon
TGGGCCGCCGGGGCCGCCGGGGCCGCCGGGGCCGCCTGGGCCGCCGAGGCCGCCTGGGCCGCCGGGGCCGCCTGGGCCGCCGAGGCCGCCAGGGCCGCCAGGGCCGCCAGGGCCGCCAGGGCCGCCAGGGCCGCCGAGGCCGCCGGGGCCGCCAGGGCCGCCGGGGCCGCCTGGGCCGCGCGCAAGAAGGCTGTCCTCACCATGCGCGACATCGTTCTCGAAGAACTCCGCAGGGCCTAGTCTGTCTCGGCAACCTCAAAACCCCAGGCCACGGTCCAACCCGCGAGGCCCAAAATGCCGACCCTGGAGAACCGCAGCCGCGACCTGACCCCCCTCAAGCAGGGCCTCAACTTCTTCGTGGACGCCACGGACGGCAGCGACCTCAACTCGGGCCTCTACCCCGGCCAAGCGGTCGAGACCTTCGAGCAGGTCGTCGCCAACATCGAGGACCGCATCGCCAAGGGGCAGCGCGTCACCGGCCTCCACATCGAGCCCGGCGACTACGACGAGAACGTGGTCATCCCCCGCAGCATCGAGCGCCTCACCATCACCGGCCGGGGCGGACCCGGCAGCGTCAGCGTGAACGCCGTCGGCGCCAACGCGGACGCCATCACCGTCCACGGCCGCGATGTCCGCCTGGAGAACATCAACGGCGCGGGCACCGGCACCGGAGCGGGCCTGGTCGTGACCGGCCGCCGCTTCTCGGCGGACGCCTGGTGCAAGTTGGAGAACCAGGACGGCACCGGCAAGGCGCTCGTCCTCGGCCCCGGCCTCGTCGCCGACATCAACGCGGGCCTCGCCGACAAGGGCGACTTTGCCCGTTTCGAGGGCACTCTGTTCGCCTACGCCGCGCAAGCCGTCGTCCTCCAGGGCAGCGACTACGGCGCGAGCGGCCAGAACGAGTTCATGGGGTGCCGGAGCCTCGGCATCACGGGCGCGCACTTCGCCGAGGCGCACCTCGCGGGCGGCGCGGCCTCCCTGCACTACAGGGACCTCCGCATCAAGGGCCACTCGTTCGAGTTCGGCACCGACGACGACGGCGTGGTCATCAACCCCACGCGGTTCCTGGACCTCAACGACGACAACGGGAACCAGGGCAAGGTGGAGGACTCGTCGTTCCCGGTCGCCAAGGCGGGCGCGCAGAACGTGGTCTCTACGCTCCTGGTGGGTGTGGGGAACCACTTCACGGACGGCGACGCGGCGTTCTAGGCTTCGGGTCGAAGCGTCTAAGGCACGATGCGCGCTCCTCGCTGCATGACGTTCAGCGTCACCCCTGTCCCCTCCGCCACCCTGACCATCACCGCCGCCGCCAGCACGGGCGGCGACGGCTCGACCTCGACGGTCGCCATCACCCACGCCGTCACCGGCTGGGTCCAGGGCTCCCTCATGGTGTTCGCCTACTGCGCGGACCCGTCGAGCGCCGAGGCCATCCGCAGCCTCCTCCAGGCCGCCGAGAACGTGAAGCCCCTGCTCTAGGCGGCTGGGCATGGACGACGCGGCGTGGCCGCGCAGGAGCATCGTGGGCGGCCCTCGTCGCCGTGGCCGCCGCGTCACGCTGCCCGCCGCTGCCACGCGCATCCGTGACGCCCTCACCGCCCTCCTCGCGCTCCGCCGCCGCCCACCCGGAGCCACCCCCGCATGACACTCGCCACGCTCGGCACCACGCCCCTGCTGGACGACGACCTCATGCGCCACCTGGTCAAGACCGAGGACATCGGCACCCTCGTCCAGGGCCTCTTCGGCTACGACCTCTCGCCCGGCCAGGAGCGCATCGCCAGCACCGTTGCCTTCCCACGGGGCCGCGAGCGCGTCACCGTCCTCGCCCCCACGCGCTACGGCAAGACCCGCTCGTTCAGCCTCGGCCTCGCCACCCGCTTCCTCGTGGACCCCAAGCCGCTCGTCGTGGAGGCAATCGGCCCCTTGGAGGAGCAGGCCCAGATTCTCCGGGGCTACATGGCCCACGCCATCATCCGCCAGCCTCTCCTCGGCGCGATGGTGGACAGCCGAGGCGGCAGCACCGTCGAGGCGCTCAAGAAGGAGGTGTCGCACAAGCGCATCACGTTCACGGACGGCAAGCAGTTCACCGTCCGCACCGCGCAGGGCGACGCCGACCGCCTCATGGGGTCGGGCGGCGACATCATCGCCAAGGACGAGGCGTGCCTCATCAGCCCGGAGGCCGACGCGAAGATTGCGCGTATGCTCGGCGACTCTCCGGAGGCGGAACTCTACGAGTTGGCGAACCCGTGGCACCGCGAAAACGCCTTCTTCAAGCACACGCAGGACCCCTCCTTCACGAACATCCACATCCCCATCGAGCAGGCGCTCGCGGAGGGCCGCATCGACCCCCGCCACCTCGCCGACATGAGGCGCGACATGGCGCCCACCATGTATCAGGTCCTCTACCTCTCGCAGTTCCCCGACATCGCCGAGGACCAACTTATCCCGTGGGGGTGGATTCAGCGCGCCGTCCGTGCGACGCCGCCGGGCAAGCCCAGGTGGTCGCCGCCCGCTGGGCAGGGGTGGCGTAGGCAGGCGGGCGCTGACATCGCGGAGGGCGGCCTGGACAAGACCGTCGTGGCGCGCGGGTGGCGCCGCTTCGAGGAGAAGCGCCTCGTCGTCCTGTCGTGGAGGTCTTGGCAGATTGCGGACACGATGGAGACCGCCACCCGCATCGACGCGGAACTGGAGGCGGACGAGACCGTGGCGGTGGACGAGAACGGTGTCGGGAAGGGCGTCGCCGACTACTTGCGCCGCATGGGTCGCACCGTGTTCGGGTTCAAGGGCGGCAGGAAGGCCAGGAACCCGGAGCGGTTCTTCAACGCCACGAGCGAGGCGCTGTGGTTGCTCCGGCGCGGCATGGAGGAGGACCTCGTTGAACTCCATGACCCACCGCAAGCGGTTATGACGGACCTGACGAAGTGGCGCTGGAAGGTGGTGGGCGGGCGCATCAAGGTCGAGGTGGAGGGCGGGAAGGAGGGCGGGAACTCGCCGGACCACGGGGACGCCTTAGCGATGATGAACTACTCGGAGGCGGGCGGGGAGCGTGGCAGGCGGATTCAGGGTCGTGACCCGTTGGGGATGCGCTGAGAACCATCATGGAAAGTTAATATATTTGCCACGACTACAGGAGGGGTGGTGACACACACCATGCACCTGAACCCCCGCCTCCGCGACGCCCTCCTCGTCCTCCTTGCCCTCTGGCTCGGCGCCTACGTCCACGAATCCATCCACAGCGTCCAGTCCGCCGCCCTCGGCAACGGCTGGAGCGTCCCCTACCTCCGCCCCATGCCCTTCCCCTCCGACTGTCCCCCCGAGTGGCTCGGCTGCACCGACATCGGCGAGGGCGCCCACACCTCCTTCTGGACCGGCGAGGGCGTGGCCTACCTGGTCGAGGCCATCGTGACATCGCTCTACACCTACATCTTCCTGACCATGAAGCGCAAGCCCAAGGAGGCCACGGATGCCGACGCCGCCGAGTGACTTCCTCGACCGCTGGAACGCCCTCCGCGCCATGAGCGACGAGGACCTCCGCTCCGCCTACCGTGCGAGCCTGGACGAGCGCCACCGCCTCGACCCCACCACCATGCCAGCGGGCCTCATCGACGCCAACCTGCGCGCCTTCGACACCCTCCTCAAGAACGGCCGGAGCCGCGAGGGCATGGTCGGCTTCGTGCGGGCGAGCGAGCAGGTTGCCCTCCGCAAGCGTGAGCGCCTCGCCCGCGAGCAGCAGACCGGGGGGGGTCGGCGATGCCTGACCCGAAGGACCTGGCGACCCGGTGCGCCGAAGCGGCAGCGGGCTTCATCCTCGCCAACCGCAAGGGCCTCGCCGACCCCAGCCTCGCCGCCGTCTGGGCGGAGGCCATCCGCCGCGAGGTCCACCTCGCGGCCACGCCGCGCCCGCCGCCGGGCTGCGTGAAGTGCGGCGCCGCGCCGGAGGGCACCCTCACGAACGTCACGACCGGCAAGCCGGAGGCGTTCTGCCGGGAGTGCGCGGTGCGCGCCATCGACGCGGGCTCGCACGGCCAAGACCGTCCGCTCCACGGAGACCCGGCGGCATGAGCGCCGACGACCGTAGCCAGCACCAGGAGCAATGTGGCAAGGTTGGATGGTGTGTTTGGGGCGCGAAGGACTGTCCGGCGCGCGAGGTTCCGTGGTGGCGCCCCTTCGCCCTCGCTGCCTGCTCCGCTGCGGGCTGGATGCGAGAGGAGGCCCGCATCTGGGGCCGCCTGTTCAAGGCCGTCTTTGAGGCCCTGTTCGGCGGAACCAAGTCGAAGAAGTGAAGCACCTCCCAACCAGTCACCCCACGGCGCTCGGGCCAACAGCATCAAGGGGAGCCGGGACCCGAGCGCCCGGTGTGTGTAGCCCGGCTCCCCTCCAACTCGCAGCCCTTTTCACAAGGGACAGGCATCGAGGCCCCATGCAGGCGGCCACGCCCGAGCAGGTCCGCGCGGGCATCGAGCGCAACGACGACGGCAAGCCCGAGCGCGCCGTCAGCCTCCGCCGCGCCACCGAAGCCGCCCGCCGAGGCGCGCAGGCCGCCGCCCGCAACGGCGCCGCCCGCCTCGACTGGCGGACCTGCGAGGCCATCGTCAAGCAGGAGCCGTTCATCGAGCGGTGCATCACGAAACAGACCGGCGACCTCGTGAAGCACGGTTTCAAGGTGGTCAAGAGGGGAACGGAGGAAGTCCACCCCGACGACGACCTGGTGCAGGCGTGGCTCGCCGACTCGGAGGCGTTCAGCCGCGTCCGGCAGGCCCTCGTCTATGCCCACGTTCACCGCATCGGCGGCCTCATGGAAATCGAGTGGGACGACGACGGCGCCCCCGACACGCCGGTCTCCGAGTCGGCCGTGCCCGTCGCGGCCCATATCATCGACCCCGTGGGCATCCGCTTCGAGAAGGGCCGCAAGGGCGCGGAGAAGGGCGTGGAGTTCCTCGTGCAGGAACGCTACGGCGAGAAGCCCGTGGTCCTGCACCCCGACCGCTACGCCCGCTTCCACTTCCACTTCCTCGGCGAGCCCTTCAGCAGCGTCGAGGTGGCGTATCACGCCTGCATGGCGAAGGTGAAGGGCGACCAGGGCACCGGGGAGTTCGTGTTCAATGCCGGGCAACCCAAGGTCCACGCCATCGTCAAGGAGGCCAAGCCGGGCGAGATTGAGGACACAATTGAGATGGTGAACTCGCCCGACTTCGTGCGCGGCTACGTCACCGACGAGCGCACCACGTTCACGCAACTCAACCCCGTCGGCTTCGACCCCACCCCTTTCTATGCCGAATGGAAGGGCTCCGCCGCCGCTGCCGTCGGCGTCCCGGTCGCGCTCGCGGAGGGCGTCCAGGCGGGCGCGGTGACGGGCTCGGAGACCAACCTCGCCGACTACCACTCGGACCTCCGCCTGGTCGAGGTGGTGCTGCTCCAGCCGTTCTTCAAGCGCCTCATCAAGGGGCTCCTGGGCGCGGTGGACTTCGACATCCGGTGGAACGACCCGCCGACGCTGCCGACCGTGGAGTCCTCGCAGCGGCGCGAGAAGGCCGCCGCGCTCAACCAGTTCATCGCGGCCGGGCTCACGAAGGAGGCCGCCGCCCGCGAGGCGGGCTTGAAGTTGTCGCCCGACGACTTCGAGCCGGATGCGCCCGTGCTGCCGCCGGTCGAGCCAGGCCCCGGTGGCGCTCCGCCGCGCGAGACCGTGCCGCGCGTCGTGCCGCCCGGCGCGCAGCCGCCCGCGCCCGCCCCGGCTGCGGCCTGATGCCGCCGTTCATCCGGCCCCTGGCCGACCGCTTCCAGGTCGAGGCGTGGCTCGCCATCCAGCGGGACCTCCTGAAGGTCGCCCGCATCCTGCACCCGAGGGCCTACGGGCTCGGGGCGAAGAAGGCCGAGCAGGAACTCCAAGTCACCGACCTCCTCGACCCACGCGGGCAGGCGTTCACGTTGGAGTTCAACTACCGGAGCATCCGGTCCCTGACGGCGCGCACGAGCGTCCTGGTGGAGGACGCGGTGCGCGAGGGCATCCGCGAGGGGCTCGGCGTGGACGACATCGTGAAGCGCATGGACCGCCTGCTGGAGGGTCGCGTGGCGACCGTGGCGACCATCGCGCGCACGGAGGCGAACCGCGCCGCGAACTGGGGCCGATTCAACGGGTGGCGCCGCTCCGGCGTCGTGCGGCGGAAGGAGGCCATCGCCACCTTGGATGACCGTGTGCGCCCCGACCACCTTGAGGCCCACGGCGAGGTCGTGCCGCTCGACGCCGTGTTCCATGAGGGTGCGGCTGCGGGGAAACTGGCGCCGCCGTGGGACCCGAACTGTCGCTGCACTATCGCGCCCGTGACCGGCCTCTCCGAGCCGGGGCGGGACCGCGAGGAGGCGGACACGTTCGCCCGCGAGCAGGGCATCGACCTCGCCGCCAAGCGCCACGCCATCCCTGGCCTCGTCGCCTTCGAGGATGAGTATGCCGCCGCCCTCGCCCAAGCGTGGCGCGCGGGGAAGGCGCATCTCATCGAGGCGTTCCGCAACGCCAATCAGGGAGCCGTCCCCATCCAGGAGCCATGAAGCAGGTCCCCGAGGGCAGCGAGCCGGTGGGCGCGTCGTGCCCAACGTGCGGCGCGGACCTAGTGGCGCCGCCCGGCGACGACGGCGTGGCGTGGTGCCCACGCGACGGGTGCGAGGAGACCTCGTTCGGGTTCGTGCGTCACCTGCTCATGGTGGTCAAGCGCCCGAAGCGTGACCCGGAGCAGCCGCCCGCGCCCCTGCCGGTGCCGGAGGTCCACCCGGTCGAGACCGTGGACGACCTCGTGGACAGCCTCGACGGTGCGCTCGATGTCCTTTGAGGTCCGGCTCCCGAAGTCCCTGCGGAAGGGCTACCGGGCCAAGGAGAAGCGCGACCGCATCCTCCTCGCCGTGAGCCTGGAGGCCGAGCGGCGCGCGAAGTTGAAGGCGCCCGTGAACCACGGCCGCCTCCGCTCAAGCATCGAGGGCGGCGTGGACGACCAAGGTGGCTTCGTGCGCGCGCAGACCACCTACGCCGCGTTCAACGAGTTCGGCACCATGTCGCGCGGCGCACAGACCGACCCCGGCCCGACGCCCTCGTGGTATCAGCACAGCGGCAGGCCGGGCGGCTTGGAGGCCACGCCGTTCCTCCGCCCAGCCGTCCAGTCGATGCGCGGCGCCGACATCGCAGATATCGCGCGCAGCAACTCGCAGGATTGAAGTAGGTCCTTCAGGGTATGAGCGAACGGGGATGCAGAGCGGAGCGACTCCGACCGATGCGGTGACGGAGCGCAGGCTCACGCGCGTCAGCCTCCTCGTGCCGCAAGCGCCCTGGCCCGACATGGCCCTCGGCGCCGAAGCCGACGGCGAGCGCGTGTTCCCTGCCGTCATCATCCGCGAAGGCGTGTATGTTCCCGGCATCGGCAACCCCAACGGCGAGCGGTTCTTCCTCTCGAAGGAGTTCCTCGCCAAGGTCGCGCCCAGCGGCGAAGGGAAGCGCGTGGACCTCGACCACTCGGACAAGCCCGAGGACGAGGTTGGCGTCATGCGCCAGGTCGGCATGGAGGAGGCCGCGATGCGCGCGAACCTGCACCTCCAAGCGAACCGCCCCCGCTTCGCTGACGCCATCTCGTTCGTGGAGGGCCGCCTGAAGGCGAAGCGCGTCCCGAACGTCAGCATCGAACTGGAGAACATCGTCACCCGTCCCGCCAAGACGCCCGAGGAGAAGGCCGCGTGGGACCACGCCGCCATCGACGCCACGATGGAGGGCGTCGCCATCCTCCCGCTCGGCGCCTGCTCGGACAAGGCCGGGTGCGGCATCGGCCTCGCCGCGAAGCAGGCCGGATTCACAGTCCTCGCCCTCCAGGGCGGCGACAACAGGAAGGACAAGCCCATGTGCAACGACCCCAACATGGTCGTGTCCCTCCAGGCCGAGAAGAAGGCCCTGGAGGACCGACTCAAGGAGAAGGAGACCGCCCTCGCCGAGGCGAAGGCGCAGACCACCACGCTCACCAACGAGCGCGACACGCTCAAGGCCACCGCCGCCGAGCGCGAGAAGCAGGACATCGAGGACCTGACCGAGGCCGTCAAGGACGCCCTGCCGCAGGGCACCGAACTCGCCACCGTCGTCGGCGACAAGCCCACGGTCGCGTCCCTCACGGTGGCCCTCAAGGCGCTCACCATCGCCAAGCCCGCCCCCAGCGGCGGCGACGGCAAGCCCGCCGTCCGCCTCGGCGGACGCACCACCGCCCCGTCCACCCGCAGCGATGCGCCCTCGGGCGCCGACCGCGACGCCCGCGTGAAGGCCCTGCGCCTCAAGCACGGCCTCCCGGAGAAGTCCAACCTCCCCCCGTCCATGCGGCGGAACTCGGAGGCCCGCCTCCTCGCCCAGGCGGAGGACGCCGAGTAGGGGCGGACCCCCTACACCTGACAGGAGGCAAGACATGACCAACACGCGCACCATCCTCGGCCTCGCCGCCACGGCGACCGGGGATGTGACCGACCTCATCCCGGCGGACACCTACTCCGACCGGGTGCTGGAGACCCTCTACGCCGCCCGCAAGTTCGCAGGCATCATCTCGGCCGTCAAGGAGGACCTGACGGCCAAGGCGGGCGACACCGTGCAGGTGCCCTACATGAACCCCCGCACGGCGCAGGGACCCATCGGGCAGGGCACCGCTCTCGTCGCCAACGCGACCACGACCGGCACCTACCCCATGACGCTCGCCAAGTTCGGCGACTACGACCTCGTGAACCGCGAGGTGTTCGAGGACCAGACCATCTTCACGCAGGAGGACTTCATCAACAACATGGGGTCCGCCCTCGGCGTCAAGGTGGACGACCTCAACTTCACGGCGCTGGAGACCGCCGTGGCCGCGTCGAGCGAGACCCTCGCCGTCGCGGGCACCCTGACCGACCTCTACGACCAGGTGGTCGAGTTGAAGGCCAAGATGAAGAAGCTGAACGTGGTCCCCACCCACCTCATCGTCGGCCCCGACCAGGAGGCGCAGTTCCTCAAGGACACCAACCAGGGCATCCGCGAGATGCAGACGAAGGTGAACGAGAACGGCGACCTGCTGAAGGTCGCGGGCCTGGAGTGCATCGTGTCCTCGCTCGCCAATGCGAACGCCTCGACGGCGAGCATGGTGCAGGCCATCGTCATCGACGCCAACCGCGCGCTCGGCGAGGCGTGGGGCCGCCGCCCCGACACCACCGTGGACGCGGTGAGCAAGGCGGAGTCGGACCAGGTGAAGCTCGTCACCTGGATTCGCTACACCTGCGCCGCGCTCGACCTCAAGGCCATCGGGCACATCAAGAACCCGTAGGCCCACCAGGTCCTCCTCCTCCTCCTCCCTTTTTCTACCCCTTCGATTTTCCACGGCACGGTCATCATGTCCGAGACCCCTGCCGCCGCGCCTGCGGTGCCGCCTGCCCCCGCCCCGAGCGGGCGCGCGACCACCACGCAGGACATCAAGGGCCGCCCGGCCCCACCCGCGCCGCAGGCCAAGACCACCCCGAGCAACGCCAACGAGGCCAAGTTCGGCCGCAAGACCCCCGCCGTCCGCGTCACCTACCTCGGCCCCCAGGAGCCGGTCGTCACCGTCGGCAACCCCCCGATGCGGTGGCAGAAGGGCGTCCAGACCCGCGAGACCCGCGAGTTCTGGGACGCCGCCGAGGGCCTCCAGTTCGATGGCCTCAAGTTCGGCGACCTCGCCCCACCCATCTACAAGGAGGACGACCCGCGCAACCTGCGCCCCGCCTTCAAGGTCGAGCGCCTCCCGTAGGCGGACCTCGGCACCCTTTTCCCTTCCCTCCAACCTCCGGGTCCTCGTGTCCGGCGAGTCCTTCGTTTCTTGGACCCAGACAGCCATCACCACGCCGGACGAAATCCGCAAGATGACCGGCCTCAAGCAAGAGACCGACATCCCATCGGCGGACCTGACCGCGCTCATCTCGAAGGCGCAGGTCCTCGTCACGCAGGAACTCTCCGAGCGCATCCACGACGTAGCCCTGTGGGGCGGCATCGACGGCGCAAACACCCGTTTCGCCCTGCCCGCCCGCTTCACCGGCCGCGTCCTGCTCGATGTCCTGAACACGCAGGACGAGAAGGCGGGCATCCAGGTCCACCTCCGCCGCATCACCGCGACGGGGCCGCCGACCTACGACGCCGCCACCGTGTCGAGCGTCGATGCGCTGCACGGCCAGGTCGTCCTCTCCGCCGCGCCCGACCCGTCCATCTACGACTCCGTGCGCTTCACCGGCTTCCTCGTGCGCGCCGCCGTCACCAAACAGCGGTTCATGGCCTGCGTGGAGTTCTACGCCGCGCACCTCGCCCTGACGCGCGCCCGTGGCCCCGGCCGCGTCGTGCCCTCCAACCCGAACGCCACGAGCGACAAGGGCGGGGAGACCATGTTCTCCACGGGCACGTTCCTGAAGCTCTACGAGAAGGAACTCCGGGGCCTGCGGAACGTGCGCGGCGGCGTCGCTGCGACGCGCGCCGACCGGCCCGACCGCACCGGCTACGTCCCAGCAGAGGCCGACTGGTCTTGACGCTCGACATCACCGCCCCGCTCGGCGACCTGTTGGATGGCTTCCAGGCGGTCACGGCCGAGCGGACGCAGACATTCCGGTTCGTGGAGTGGGGCAAGCACTACTCGCAGCGCGTGTTCAGCGAGCGCGTCGGCGCGGGCGAGGGGATGTTCACCATCCGCGAGGTCTCCAACCCGACCAGGAACGCCGACATGGGAGGCGGCGCGGCGCTCAACGTGCAACAGGTCGATGTCATGGTGTGGTTCAGCGACGGCGACGACCTCTCCGCCACAGGCGTCAGCCCGACGGCCATGAGCCGCTTCCGCACCGCCATCGTGGCCGCCGCGACCGCGCGCATCCGGGCGAACGAGAAGGCCGTCACCGGCTCCAGGTTCACGCAGGTCGTGAACGTCCTGCGGAACGCCGACACCCTCGTCGGCGCCTCCGACCTCGCGACCCTCAACGCCCTCGTCATCCTCACCGTGCAGGGCGAGGGCGACTCCGTGTATGCCTAGCCGCGCCGACTCGATGACCTCTTAAGCCGCCGCGTCGGTGTGCGCGTCGGGAGCCCTCATGTCGTCCACGCCTGGCAAGGATGCAGTTGTCCGTTGGGTCCAGGAGACCGTGGCGGGCACCACGCCCGCCAACCCGGCGCTCAAGTTGTTCTCGAAGGAGACCCTGAAGTGCAGCCTCAAGTTGGACATCGGCCAACAGGAGAGCATGGACATCGGCAACGTGGACGTTGAGGACCTGTTCAGCGTCCAGAACGACTACGACATCGTGGTCGAGTGCCACCTCTGCGATGTGGACCGCATCCTCGACTTCGTGGACCGCGCCGCCAACAACACCCTCAACCCCTACACGCTGGAATACATCCCGGACGTTTCCGCCGCGACGAAGCACTACTACCGTTGCACCGGCTGGGTCCTGAAGGCCCTTGACCTCAAGGTCGGCGAGAACGCCCCGTGGGTCGCCACGCTGACGTTCGAGTGCGGCGTCATCGCCGCCCCCGTCACCGTGGACCCCGGCATCGGCATCGGTTCCAGAGAGGCCAAGAGCGCCATCGTGGACACCATCAAGCACTTCGCCAGCGGCGCGGTCACGATGGACGCCGCCGCGTGGGCCATCCTCGTCGGCGGCTTGAGCGTCAAGTTCGAGAACGATGTGGGCGTGAAGCGCACGATGGGCCAGAAGGACCCTGTGAACACGCTCACACAGTCGGCGACCCGCCGCATCTCGGGCAGCGTGGACCTCTCGCTGGACGACGGCGCCAAGGCGCAATGGGACCGCGTGGTCGCCGCCGCCGCGCACACCATCGCCATCCCCTTCGGCGGGACCGGCCAGCAACTCCTGACCCTCACGGGGGTCAGCTTCCCCAGCATCGAGGTCGAGTCCAACACGGACGACGATGTGCTGATGGGGTCGCAGGACTTCACGGCCACCGGCTACACGCGCGGCCTCGTCCCGTAGGGGCAGGACAACCAAGGGGCTACACACATGGAGACCTTCCAGTTCGAGTGGATGAACGGCGGCCAAGCGTTCGACTTCAGCGCCGCGCGCCTGTCCCTCCACGCCTACCGCTTGGCGCTCGCCGCCAAGGCGCACACGCTCATCGAGGCCACGAAGGGCCTGACCAATGCCACCGTGCAGGAGGTCAAGGAGGAGGTCCTCGCCGAGGCCCGCCGCGCCGCCCTCATGGAGCAGATGAACGTCCTCGTGTTCGACGCCCTGTGCCAAGTGGACAAGAAGGTCGAGGCACTCGGCCTGTCCAAGGTCATCGCGCTCCTCGGGAGGGACGACTTCCTGGCCGTCAGCCGGGCCGTCGGCAAGGGCCTCAAGACGAAGGCCGAGCCGGGCGAGGTCGCCGACCCAAACGTGGACTCGCTGCCGAAGTAAGCCGCCTCCAGACGCAGGCGGCTCGCTTCGCGGCGGTCCTCGGGCTCACCGTCGAGGCGGTGTGGCACACGCCTATCCTGGAACTGGAACTCATGGTCGCGGAGAAGGCGCGCTTAAACGGCAAGTCCTTCCGCCGCAACCTGCTCCCGCACGAACAGGAGACCAAGGAGCAGGGGCAAGCGTTCGCCCGGCGCCTTGAAGCCTCCGGGAGGGCAAGCCGTGGCGCAGATTGACGAACTCCTCATCCGCATCAAGGGCGACATCTCCGAGTTGGAGAGCGCCCTGGAGGACGCGGACGGGGAGATGTCGTCGTTCGGCGACAAGATGACCGCCATCGGGGGCGCTGTGGGGAAGGGATTGCTCGTGGCGGGCACGGCCGCCGCCGCGCTCGGGGCCGCCTCGGTCGTGGCCGCCTCGGACTTCGAGACCTCGATGGTCGCCGTCCGGCAGGATGTGAACGGGACCGCCGACGAGATGGCGGACCTGGAGCGCAGCATCCGCGACATGGGCGCCAGCGGCCCCGTCGCCGCGAGCGACCTGGCGGGGGTCGCCGCGCGCCTGGGCGAGGTGGCGGGCATCGGCGCGGCCCAGATGCCGTTTGCGACGGACGCCGTGGTGAAGTTCAGCCAGGCCACCGGCACCGACCTCGCGCAGGCCACGGAGGTCATGGCGCAGTTCGTCCGCACCACCGGCCTCGCGCCCGAGGAACTGGACAACCTGGGGTCTGCCGCCGTCGCCTT
This sequence comes from Thermoplasmatota archaeon, assembly GCA_046352715.1. Classification (GTDB taxonomy): domain Archaea; phylum Thermoplasmatota; class E2; order JACPAO01; family JAHFTW01; genus JAHFTW01. The sequence goes on from JBHELM010000228.1 coordinate 13,146, forward strand.
GTCCAGCCAGTTCAAGGCGCCCGAGGCCGACCTGCTCGCCTTCGCGGAGCGGCTCGGCCCGGTCGGCAAGGAACTCGGCGTCACGCAGGACGCGCTCCTTGCCTTCGGCGCGACGTTCGTGGGCGCGGGCGTGGACGCAGGCAGGGGCGCCAACGCCGTCAAGGACATCCTGCTCGACATGGACGCCGCCGTGTCGGCCAGCGTGGACGGCGCCGCCGCCTTCGCGCAGGCGCAGCAGGCCATCGCCACCGCCACGCTGGGGGTCTCTGCCGCCCAGGCCAAGGTCACGGAGGCTGAGAAGGCGCTTGCCGCCGCCCGCAAGACGAAGAACGAGGCCGCCATCGAGGCCGCCGAGGTGAGCCTGAAGGCGGCCAAGGCCGAGGAGAGCGCGCAGGAGGTCGCGCTCAAGACGGCGAACAAGGCGGCCGACACCGCCGTCAACGCGCAGCAGCGGCTCGAAGCGTTCGCCGCTGCGGCGGGCATGAGCGCCGAGGAGTTCAAGGTCGCGTTCCAGCAGGACGCCACGAGCGCCCTGGCCGAGTTCCTGTCCGGGCTCCAGCAGACGCAGCAGGCGGGCGGCGATGTGACCGCCCTGCTCAAGGGCATCGGCATCGAGGGCGGCGCCTCGGCGGACGCCCTGCTGCGCGTGGCCGGGTCCACGAACGCCGTGGCCGACGCGCTCGCCGTCAGCGAGTCGGCGTGGTCGGACAACAAGGCGCTCGCGGAGAACGCGGCCATTGCGACCGAGACCTTCGGCGCCAAGATGGCGACGCTGAAGAACCAGGTCATCGAGGTCGGCATCACCATCGGCCAAGCCATCCTCCCAGCCGTCGAGAAACTCGTCGGCGGCTTGGCGCCCCTGCTCACCTCGCTCGCGCCCGTGGTGCAGGACCTCGCGGGCATCATCGCGGGTGCGCTCGCCGACCTGCTGCCCATCTTGCAGCCGGTCCTTGAGGCGCTCGTCGGCCTCATCAAGGAACTCATCCCGCCGCTGAAGCAGGTCCTCGGGCCGGTCATGGAAATCGCCAAGACCATCGCGTCGAACTTGACGCCCGTGATTCAGGCGCTCACCCCCATCCTCGCCGCCCTCTGGAAGGTGCAGGCGGACCTCCTCGCCCCCATCCTGGAGGCGGTGAACCAGTTGCTCGCCGGGCTGCTGCCGGTCTTGGCCGACATCCTGGTCGCCGTCGCGCCGCTCATCCAGGTCGTCCTCGACCTCGTGCTGACGGCGCTCCAGCCGCTCCTCGACCTGCTCGGGCCGCTCATCGAGGCGCTCATGCCGGTCATCGTGACAATCGGGGAAATCGTCGCCATCGTCGCCGAGGGCTTGACGCCCGTGCTGCGCGTCCTCCAACCAATCTTGGAGGTCGTGGGTGCCATCGTTAAGGCTGTCCTCACGCCGGTCATCCGGGCGTTCGGGACGGTCCTCCAGTTCATCGTCGGCATTATCCGCGATGAACTCGCCGTCGAGTTCCAGTTCCTCGGCAAGGCCGCCGAGGTCGTCATGGCGGCATGGGAGCCGCTGAGGCGGTTCTTCGAGGACCTGTGGACCGGAATCCAGTTGGCCTTCACGGTCGCCGCCGCCGCCATCGGCGGAGCGTGGGACGGCCTCGTGGGCGGCATTAAGGCCGCCATCAACCTCGTCATCTCCGGCATCAACTGGCTAATCGGCGGATTGAACTCGCTCATCGACGGCATCAACACAATCGCCGAGAACGCCGCCGACCTCGGCGGTCTCATCGACGTTGTGGACGTTCCGAACATCCCGCACGTTCCCACCATCCCGCACCTCGACGTTGGCGGCCAGGTCCTCCGCGATGGCCTCGCCGTGCTGCACGAAGGAGAAATCGTCGTGCCCGCTGCCCAGGTGAACTCACCGTTTGCGCCAGGAATGGGCGGAGGCGGCGGGAACACGTTCGTCTTTGGCCCCGGCTCGGTCGTCGTGCCCGTGCAGGAACTCGGCCCCGACTTCGACGCCGACCGCACCGGCTCCGCACTCATGGAGGCCATGCAGCGGGCCGCCCGGAGCGTGGCCGCCGCATGACGCTGTTCGAGGTCATCGCCGACGGCTCCTCCTACCCGCCCGAGAAGGGGCGCTACAGCCTGCCGCCGCTGAACTTCACCGTCGCCCCCCGCGCCACCCTGACGTTCCTGGACGACGACGGCGCCACCGGGCGCGGCCTGCGTCCAGGCATCACCGTCGTCCTCAACCGCGACGGCACCCCCGACTTCACGGGCGTCGCCCTCTCCCGCAAGCGCAAGCGCGGCGCCGACGGCGAGACCGTCACCATCGAGTGCGTCGGCCTGCACCACCGCCGCCTGAAGCGCCGCAACCTCCTCCCCTACACTTACGACGAGGACGGCCTGCCCTCCACCACGCGCGACGCCGTGCGCGTGAACCCCTGGCGCAGCGTCATCGCCCGCGCGCCGCCCGGCGGAGCCATCGACGGCGACGGCCTCACGCAGGCCGTGGACGGGTTGCGCTCGGACCAATGGATGCAGGCGTTCATCGGCGCCGCCGTCATCCACCAAGCCGACTTCCAGGACAACAGGTGGCTCCGCCCGTCGCAGGTCGCCGTCGCCGGGAACACGCTCCAGGTCTATCAGGATGGCCCGAGCGGCGACACCCGGCCTTACCTCCAGCGCATCCGCGACGGCGCCGCCACGTTCGCGGCGGGGGGCCAGGTCATCGAGAGCATCCCCATCGAGAACGGCGACCTCAACGTGGAGGCCATGAACCCCGTCGCCTCGGTCGAGGTCCTCCTCCTCGGCTCCTACGACGGAGCCAACGACCCCGTGCTGGAGGTCTGCCGGAACGCGCGGTCGGGCGCCCGCGTCTATGCAGCCGTGCCGCTCGCGCGCTCCGCTAACTACTTGGGCTCCGGGATGACCGCGTGGAGCGGCACCCTCGATGTGAGCGGCCTCGGCGGCGACGCGCAGAACAGCCTCGGCTACCGCATCAGCATCCCCGGCGCGCAAGCCGCCACCACCACGAAGGCCGCCTACCTCCGCATCTTCGCGCCCCTCACGCAGGCGTGGGGCGCCATCCCCTACACGGTGACGCCCTACTACGACGGTCAGACCGGAGCCACCTCGGGCGCGACGGTTTGGGTCGAGGATGACTTCGCGGGCATGGACATCCCGGCCGCCGTCGAGCGCCTGCGGAAGGGCACCATTGCGGACCCGGCACTCAACCCGTCGCCCTATTGGGATGCTTGGCAGACGGAGCCGGACGGGCACTTCTGGTTCGCGCCGCGCAGGGGCGAGTTCAAGCGCACCGTGCAGGCGACCGAGACCGATGTGCAGGTCCTCGAATACGAGGAGTTCGGGGAGGGCCTCGCGTATCAGACCGTCGGGCTCGGAGCGGGCAAGGGCGACGCGGAAATCAGCGTCATCGACCGCACGGAATACAGCGCGGGCGGCCTCTACGACAGCGACCGCGACCCAGCCGGAGCGACGCGGCTCTACGGCGAGGCGCCGCGCGTCCGCATCCTGCGCGACCAATCCATCAAGTCGAAGGTGGAACTCCGCCGCCGCTGCCGCGCGGTCCACAAGCGCGACCGTGACCCCCAGCCCCGCATCAAGGCCACGTTCACGCCGTTCAGCCGGGACGCCGTGGTCTCGCAGAGCAGCGGCGTCAAGTCCTGCATCCAAGCGGTGATGTTCGAGGACAGCAGCCCGACGATTGCCTACGACTTGAGCGGCGTCGGCAACCACTTGGTCCTCGCCAACGGTGCGGCGCGCGGCCCAAATGGTCGCGTCGGCCAAGGTCTCGAACTGGACGGCGTGAACGACTCGGCCAGCATCGCCCCCTTCAGGAACGGCGCGGGCGCCACCAACTCATTCGGCCTCGTGTTCAGCCTACGCCCGACCGCCGCCGCCATCGCGGGAAACGCGGCCTTCTACAAGCGCCAGAAGGTCAGCGACGGGATCACCTGGGTCGCCCGCTTCAACCTGAACAGCAACGGTTCTGTCAGCGTCAGCGCGGGCGACCCCGCCACCATTTTCAACATCACGAGCCCGGTTGGCCTCGTCGTCGCCGGGCTGGATTGCACCGTCGGCTTCTCCTACAACGCGACCACGATGCGCGTGGAACTCTATGTCAATGGGGTCGTCGTGGCCTCGACTACGGCGCCCCGTGACCCAGGCTGGAACGACCCCACCAAAACGACCGTCACCTACTTCACCGTCAGCGCCACGCACTACGGTGGCGGCGCGGACGAAATCGGCGCCTACAACCGCGCCCTCACCGCCACGGAACACGCCTTCATCCACGCCGAGTTCCAAGCCAAACGCCACCTGCCCATCACGCTCCCCGGCGAAGTCACGCAGACCACCTACAGCGCGACCGGCAACTACATCCTGCCCACCCCCGGCGACAGCGTGGAGGTCATCGACGCCGAGTGGCCCGTGGATGTGACCCTGCGCGCGACCGAGGCCGAACGCACCTTCGACGGCGACTCCGGCGAAGGCATCACCATCAACTTCGGCGAGGAGAACCAGGACCCCGTGACCTCGGAGGTCTCGAACCGGGTGCAGGCGGAGCGCACCGCCGCCAAGCCCACGCCTGTCCTGTCGAGCGCGAGCGTTGGCTCGCCCGGCGTGAACTTCGACGCCACCCGCTACGGCCGGTTCCCCATCGTCATCCCCGAGGGCGTCGAGGTGGACCGCTGCCTCGTCAGCCTGCGGACGGTGCCGTGGCAAGCGACCGCGAAGGGCGCGGCGGCGGGCAGCATTAAGCCCGTGTTCATCGGGTCCACCGTGTTCGCCACGCAGACCATCGCGGCGGGCGGCAAGTGGGATTTCTTCACCACGGATTTCGCTGGGGGCGGGAGCGGCTACTATGTCATGGTGAGCCTGTTCTTCCCCGACGCGGATGGGGTGAGCCACCCGTTCGGTTCCTACATTAGCCTGAAGTCGGCGTCCTCGCAAATCGGCTTCGAGATTATGCGGCGCCAGAGCATGAGATACGCGGACGCCAGCCACGTCGGCGGGTTCGCGCATCAGAACAGTTGGGGCTTCTTCGCGGACCAGGACCCCGGCTCCGATGTGGGGGCGTTCGGCACCATCTTCAACTTCGACACCGCCTCCATTACGGTCACGTTGATTATTCAGTTCTACCGGGTGCCGGACCACGTTCACCAACTGGATTACGGCATCAACCAGTATGGCGACGCGGCCCCCATCTACGGCGAGGGCATCCGGTTCGCCATCGACCCCACGACGGACTCGCGCGGCGAGCCCACGAACTTCACGGCGGAGCGGCACCCGCTCGCGTTCGGCGCAGCGAGCGGCCCCGCCAGCGCCCTCGTGGACCTGACCAACAGCCTCGGCACGGACGCCGCCGGGCGCATCTTCGCAGGTGAGCATTTCATCTACCTCCTCGGGACTGGCTTGTCCGTGGTGACGGTCACGCCCCTCCTCAAGTTCAAGGAGGCCGGAACGTGAGCAACTGGAAGGTGAACGGCACCACCCTCGACATCGGGGCGGTCAAGGTCACGATGGAGGCCGAGACCCTCTCCCTGGACGAGGCGCTGCGGACACAGTTCGCGGGCATCCTGCACGGCCGCCAGCGCCGCCACCGCCTCGGCATCAACCTCCCCGCCCTCAAGTTCACGTTCTGGTTCTGGGGCGTGGCGCCCGACCGCTACGATGTCATGCAGCGCCTCCGCACCGACCTCAAGCGCGCCGCCAACTTCCTCGTGGAGGCCCCGGCCGCGCCGAACGAGTTCTATTTCGAGGGCGGCGTCAAGACCATCCGGCTCGCCTGCGAGTCGATGCGCGTGGTTTACACGAACGGCGTTGGCCGCGTCGGCTTGGAGGTCGTCGCCACCCACATCGACCCCGAGGCCACCGAACTCCTCGGCCTGTCGAACGTGCAACTCGTGGGTGCCCCCGTCGTCACGGTCTCGAAGGTCACTTACCTCGTCGCCACCACGGCCCTGAACAAGACCGTCGTGGCGACCCCGACGCGCTCGTTTGAACTCATCATCATCACGCCCATCGCCACCGGCATCACCATCTCGGCGGCGGGCTTGAGCAACGGCATTTTCCGCACCGTGGCCCTCACCGCGACGGCGGTGGGCTTGAGCAACGGAATCACGCGGGGGGCCACGGCCACGCCGGGCAGCGCCGGGAGCCTAGTGCCCATCATCGCGTCGTTCCCCCAGGCGGCATCCGACGCCAACGGCACCCTGTCCGGCCTCAACAACAACCCGGCGGCCACGCCGTCGAACACGCCAACCCTCACCGTGACTTAGGGCGCGGCGACTCGATGCGGTTTTAAGCCAGCGAGGGGGTGCTTCAAGCGGGACCTTATGGGAGCCGCGCTTGCCGACCTCCGCCGCCGCTTTGATGAAGTGGTCATGCCGCACCTGCTCCCCGACGCGGTGAAGCGCCAAGAGGTCCGCAAGGCCCTCCGGCCAGTCGCGCCCGGCGTCCACGATGCCATCGCGCCGCACCGCCTCGACATCGCCCGCGTCCCGATGCGCGTGGACCGCAAGTTCCTGAACCCCGCGCTCCACTCCACGCGCCCGCAAGCGGTTCACCCCGCGATGGTGCCGCCGTCCTTGCAGGCCAAGGTCGGTCTCCAGGGCCGCGCCCACCTCGCGGTCTATGAGGACACCGGCCGCTTCATGCGCCTCGCGGGCTACCGGCGCTCGCCGTTCGCCGTCGTGAGCGGCCAGCACCGCAACCTCCTCGCCCGCGTCATCCAGTCCCGCATGGCCGCCGACCTGAACTTCAACCTCACCGACGAGGCGGCCACGGCGCGCACGAACAACGTCAAGGCCACGGGCGCGGGCACGACCCAGATGATGTTGAGCCTGACGACGAGCAACGACCAGACGAAGTTCAAGTATGGGTCTGGGGTGACGGCGCCCACGGAGAACGACACGAACATCCAGACCGCGCTCGGCGCCGACATCACGGCGGCTGGACTGTCCTACGACGACACCGCGCACACCGCCACGATGTCCGGGTCCCGCCTGCACACGGAGGCGGGCTCCACCATCAACGAGATTGCGTGTTTCACGCGCTTCCGCTCGACGGCGGCCGTGAACTACTTCGCCCTCACCGACCACACCGCCATCTCGCCCGGTCAAGCCCTGGTGACGAACCAGACGGTCGCCATCTCCTACGTTTGGCAACTGTAGGAGGAGCGCGCTTGGAGCCCGCCCCGGCCTACGTCCTGGTTCCGGCGAACGAGTGGGCGGACTTCAAGGAGACCGTGCGCGAGACCCGCCAGTTCGCAATGGAGGCCCGCGACATCGGCTTGTCGGCCAAGCAGACGCTCTCCGAGGTCGTCGCCCCAAAGTTGCTCAAGGTGGACGCGCACGAGGAGGCCATCCAGCAGACCAACGGGGCGCTGTGGGCGTTCGGCATCATCGGCTCCCTCGTCGCCCTCCTGCTCGGCATCTTGGCGTGGGTGAGGTAGGGTGCCCACGCGCCTCGCTGATGTGGATGACCTCGCGCTCGCGGTCGGCCTTGTCCTGCTCACGCTCGGCCTGCTCGCCGCGCTCGTCCTGGTCTTGGCCCTCGTGCCCGGCAGCGACCAGGCGCGCGGCCAGGTCGTGACCGGCCTGCTCATGGCGCTCGCCTCGGCGTCGGCGTTCTTCTTCAAGGGCCGACGCGCTTAGGTAGGGGGAACGGGCTCGGCTCGCTATGCGGCTCGTCGTGGATGTCCGCGAGGCAGAGGTCGGCCCTGGGCCGGAGCGCGGCACCGTGCGCGCGCACCTCGTCGTGGACCTCAAGCAGGCGGAGCGGCTCGTGGCTGATGGGTTCAGGGCGTTGCCTGCGGATGCGCGCGGCGCGGTCTTGGCGGACCTGCTGATGGTGAGCGACGACACGCTGGAGGTGGCGCGCACCGTCCTCGCCGAGCAGCCCGTGGTGGCCCGCCATTGTCGCCACGACGGCGGCCTGTCGGCGGAGGACTTCTGCGGGCGTGGGTGTCGCAGCCTGGTCGCGGCCTGCAAAGGCGGCCCGTGCAGCATGGATTCGCCCGGCTGCCGATGACCAAAGCCCAGAGGTCGCCTTCCTCGCTGCGTGATTGGCAAAGGCTTTTCTGCGCCGATTTCTTCGTAGCCGTGGCTAGGGGCAAGGCATAGGTCTCCAGCCATCGGAACAGGACGCCGACCCCCCGCTTCTTGGCGGAGGAGGGGGGTCGGCGTTGCCTCGTGTCCCGAAAGCGGTTGCCCTCACCACGGCCGGGCACTTTACCGCTTTGCTTTCCACCTAACCAATGTGCAGCCTTCAGAGTCGTGGCAAGTAAAATTACTTGGCCCGACTAATCGAGCTTGACCTTCCGGCCTGCCGTGTCTAAATCATAATATAGGCACGGCACCTAACGCGGAGACTAGGGCACACACCATGTCCGCAAAGAGCCGCGCCCTCGAAGCCAGCCTCTCACTCGTGCGCGACCGCAAGGTGGGCGGCAACACCCACCCATCCATGCTGCGGCACCGCTACGTTTCCGCGTCCCGACTCGTCCAGATGACGGCCAAGGCCCTCATCACCGACATCCTCGCCGACGAGGACCGCGACCCCGAGGGCGCGCATTGGGGCGAGGACGGCAACGCGAAGGCAGAGAAGAACCTCGCCGCCGTGAAGTGCCAGGAGCCAAGCCTCGCCGTGCCCATCCTGGGCACCGGCGTCGACGGCGGCACCTCCGGGCCAAGCCTCTCTCCGTGGGTCCTCACCGGCCACCCGGACGGTCTCGCCATCACGACGACCGGCGAGAACGGAGCCGACCGTGACCCGTTCACCCTCGCGTGGTCCTTCAGCGGCGGCGCCGAGCGCGGCCTCGCCGTCCCCTGGTTCGCCACCATCTTCGAGAACAAGGCTCCCCTGTTCACGCCCGGCGCCGACAAGGTGGAACTCTACTACCGGCAGGGCCTCCTCTACCTCGCCATGCTCCACGCGATGCACGAGCGCCTGCGCGCCCGCGTCCTGCACCCCGCCGCCTGGCTCGCCGACGAGGACCCCCGCAAGCGCCCGTGGATGCTGCCCGAGACCCTGGAACCCAGCCAGGTCGTCGTCTGCATCCAACCATCCACGGAGCAGAAGCGCGAGCAGGCGTTCCCCGTGGACGCCGCCGCCTGCGCGAAGCACCTGGACTTCTACCTCCGCAAGGCCGCCGTCGTGGTCGAGGGCGTCGAGGCCAAGGACCCCGGCGTCGGCGAGCGGAAGTGGGACGCCGAGAAGGGCGCGGGCCTGGGCGAGTTCACCATCAAGGGGGCCATCCCCGTCCTCGGCGACGACGAGGTGGTCCGCATCACCGCGCAGCGGCAGGCCGCGCAGATGCGCCGCGACGAGGCCGACGAGGAGGTCGAGCGCCTGACGACCGCGCTGCGGGACTACTTGCGCGCCAAGGGCGTCGAGGAGGCAACGGTGCCGTGCGATGGTGGCTCGCCCTACCGGGTGGTTCTTCAGCGCACGAAGGGCGGGCTGCGGCATTTCGTCGTGGAGGACAGCGTGGCGCTGCGGGTCTATGGTGGGGTCAAGAAGGCGAAGCCAGCCTCCGCCGCGCCTGCTGCCGCGCAGACCGTGGCGGTGACGGCGTGAGCGACCGCGACAAGGTGTGCCAGCCCTGCCTAGACAGGGCGGCGCGCGACAAGTGGTATCCCTTCACGAACCCCCTGGTCGCGGCGACCTCGGAGGAGTGCGGGTTCCACCCGCGCCTCGACAACTGGCGCCTCTACCGGACGCTCGCCACCGTCCAGCACTTCTCCCAGCAGCCCGAGGGCTGGAAGGACCGCCGCGCGCCAACCGCCATCACGCTCGAAGCCGGATTGGTCCACCGCCGGAACCTGGAGTGCATCGTGTTCGACTACGAGAAGGCGCTCCTCGACTACGCCCTAGAGCAGGGCCTCATCGAGCAGACCGACCACCGCAACACCGAGCGCGTCCTGCCGCGCAGCGTCCGCCTCTCCGCCAAGGGCGACGACGCGCTGCGGACATGGGTGCAGGCAGGGCGCAACGATGCTGGGGCAACGGCCGCGCAGAAACACCTCGCCTCCCTCGTCCCTTCGACCGTCATCCAGCAGGAGACCGCGTAGATGGGCGGCTGGAACCTGCCGCCCGGCGTCAGCGTAAGCGACATCCCCGGCAACCGCCCCGAGGACCTCGCCGCCGAGCGGATGGCCGAGACCACGCACGAGTTCTTCGAGCGCGCGCTCGCCCACTACGGGACACCCGAGCGCAACCCCGCCATGCGCCTCCTGTTCGACGCCATCGTGGCCCTGGAAGGCGACTACAACGACTCCCTGTGTGACCTCGTGGTCGAGCAGGAAGTCCGCGACATCCAGGACGCGCTCTCCACGGAGGCGCAGGCGATGGACTACTACCGCTCGGAGGACGACCACGAGGAGGAACTCGCGCGCAGCCAGGCCCGCACGAAGGAACTGGAGGACGACCTGCTCGAGCGGTGCGGCCACAGCGGGGAGGGCGCCGAGCATGAGGCGTGGTGCCCAGACCGCCCCAAGGAGGTCCACCGTCATGGCTGACCCGAAGGCGCTGCGCTACCCCCGCGAGGTCGAGTGCGACAACTGCGGACGCCCGACAATGGTGCCCGGCCCGCCCCCGCACCCCAACGCAAAGGTCCTCTGCGGTCTCTGCCTGGAACTCTCCGTCCACCACCTCGCGCCGCTGGAGAAGGCCCGCATCATGCGGGAACTGGCCGCCATCTCGAAGCGGGTGCAGGCGATGACGCTTGAGGAGTTGTGTGCCCTGCACCGGGACGACGGCAAGGTCACGCCGTCCACCCTCGGCGACGCCCTCCTGATGTCCTACCGTGGCTTCTACGGCATGGGCCGCCTGCTAACGCTGATGAACGAACACGGCATCCCGCTCCCCATCCAACCTCCTCCGGGAGCCACTCCATGACCACGACCAAGACCATCCCGAAGCGCCGCGTGAAGAAGTCGCCGCGCGAGCGCCTGCAAGAAGCCAACGACGCCCTGGAGCGCCAGGTGGTGCGGCGGTTGAACCGGAGCCCGCCAGCGTCGTTCGAGGACCTCATCGAGGAGGGTTTGCTCACGGAGGGGAAGGCGAACACGATGCGGGACCGCCTGCGAGGGCGGCTCGTGGTGGTAGGGGAGCGTCCGGCCAAGACCGGGCGGGGTCGGCCCCATGTCCTTTACAACGTCCTGCCCAAGTAGTCGGTCCGGCTAAAGTATAAGTATTAGCCACGACTACAGGAGGGTTGGTGACACACACCATGCAGAACCCTACCCCTATCCCCGGCACCCCTCCCAAGGAGGCCATCACCTTCGGTCCTTGGGTGAAGCGGGTCGGCAGCGAGCAGATGCTCTACTGCTGGACCTGCTCCGCCACCACCTGCAAGAGCAACCATGCCGCCCTCGGCTTCGAGAGCCTCGACGCGGCCAAGACCGATGCCGGGCACCACAACCGCATTTTCCACGAGGGCCGCCTGACCATCTGGGAGCGCATCGACAAGGACAGCGAGCGGGGCCAGGCCATCGCCGCCGCGCAGCCCGGCCGCGCGAGCGCCACCGCCTTCCTCCGCCTCGTCGCCACCAAGCAGGTCCGCACCCAGCAGAAGATGGTCGAGCGGGCCGCCAAGACTCTCGGCCTCACCGTCGAGAACTGCTCCGTTCCGGCGCGCGGCGGAGGCTTCTACGTCGGCCACCCGCGCTTCACCGGCCCCGGCGGCACCTTCGCTCCAGCCAAGTCCAAGGAAATCGGCAACGCCCAGGACGCCGCCCGTGCGCTCCAGGCCGCCGGTCTCCCCGTGGAGGCGTAGCGGGTGCAGGACGCCGAGCCAGTCCGCACCATCGGCGACCCCGCCCGCGAAGCCACCATGCCTCCCGGATGGCGCACCGCCCCCCTCTGCCTCGCGCCCTGCGCCTGCGCCTCGCCAGTCCACCCCGGCCTTCACCTTGAGCGCCACGGCCAGCAGGGGTTTCCCGCCTGCGCGTGGCCCAAGGACCACCCCGAGAGCGACGGCCACCTCTGCCTCCCCGCCGACCGCAACCGATTCGCCATCTGCCCCGAGTGCAAGCGGCTCGTTCCGAAGCGCGCCGCCGACCGCCACGCCGCCGCCTGCTACGGCCCCGGCACGAGCGACCCCAAGGTCCGCGAGCAGCGCGAGCGCCTGGCCTTCGCCGCCTACCTAGAGCAGCGCGCCAAAGAGTGCGGCGCTTGGGCGCCCTCGCAGGCGTGGCGCGACGAGGAGCGCGCCACCCTGGAGGCCAACCGCGCCAGCGGATTCGGCCACGGCTTCACCTTCGAGCAGGCTGGGCGCTGCATCGAATACGTCCGCCCGTGGGCCACCCACGCCTCGCGCGGCTTTGCCAGCATGGCCCACCAACTCCGGCAGCACGGCCGCGTCGCGCTGCACGGGAAGTTCATGGCCTCCTGGATTGCCGACTGGAACCGCCGCCTGGTCCTGCTGCGCCTGGAGCCTCTGACCAACGACTTCCGGGCGCTCGCCAAGGCGGCGATGCAGGCCAAGACCGAGGCGACCGCGTGACCGCCCTCCATCGGCACCTCCAAGACCTCCTCCGCGAGGCCATCACGCACGCGGTCGCGGCACAGTTCCACGGCCACCCGTTGCAGGTCGAGGAGAGACGCCGGTCCTTCGTCCTGATGACGCAGCGATGGAGGAAGCCATGACGGTCTCGTTTGAGTCGGCCGCCGAAGCCCTAGAGCAGGCCGCCCGCGCCTTCCGCCTCGCCGCCGAAGCCCCCAACAAGGTCGCCCGCGACAACTGGCTCCGCAGCGCCAACGACAGCATCCGCCTCGCCAAACGCCTCGCCGCCCGCGCCGCCAGCGCGCAGCTGGTCGGCCAGAACGTCCAGGCCGCCAACCCCAGCAGCGCCCCCACCTACACCTTGAGGGAGCGCATCATGCTCGTCCTGCCCGACGACGCCCACCGCGCCCTGCCGGTGCGCGACATCATCGACGCCTTGGCCGACCAACCGGGCGGCGTCACGTTCGACAAGAGCAGGGTCCGCCACCTGCTGCGCGACTTGGAGGGCGCCGGGAAGGTCAAGGCCGGGATGCTGAAAGGGAGTCGCGTGGAGACCCGCTACTGGCGGACGACGAGGAACTGGCGTGAGGCTCCGCCACCCCTCCCCCTATGATTGCAGGTGGAGCAGGTCCCCCTCTGTGGTGGCTTGTTCGCTTGTTTCTTTTCTAGAATCGTTTCAGGGAAGTTATGAAATACGGGTGACGCATGACGCAGCAGGAACCGACGAGTCCAAGTGCAGAAGAAAAGGATGGAACTCCTTTGACACCGGAAACAGTTTCCACGAGCAATAAGGGGGCGGGGGTCCGCGCAACGAGCCTGGAGGCGTTCCACAGCCTCGACCTCCACAAGGTCGCTGGGCTGCGCCGCCGCATCGCGGAACACCTCGCCGTCGTCGGGCGCTCCTCCACGCGGTTGATGTCGGAGGCGCTCACCCTCGACCTCCAGGGCATCTCCCCCAGGCTCGCGGAGATGAAGCGCATGGGCATCGTGGAGACCGACGGCCGCCTCGTGAACGCGACGGGCAAGGCGGCCCTGGCGTGGCGGCTCACGGAGAACGGTGCCCTGTGGTTGCGGGGGGAGTGGATGCCGCCGGAGGACCCGAAGGCGGGCTCGGCGAAGCGGAACGCGCGGGCGCGGTTCGAGCGGGCGCTCCAGGCGGTCCTCGCCACGAAGGACACGCGGGATGACAAGGTGCTTGTGCCGATGGGTCTCATGGTGGAGTTGCATGTTGCGGAGCGTCGGCTGCGGGAGGTCTTGGCGGGGCATGACTGACCCCGCCGGGTGCCCTAAAAGCCAAGCCAACCAAACCGCCTGATGCGCTCGCTCCACGCCGACCTCGTGCTGTCGTCCCCTCCATCGGGTGCCTAGTGGCTCGCCTTGAGGGCAAGGTCGCGGCCTACTCCGGGGCCATAATCGTCCTCAATCCTCCAGGATAACTATAAGTATTTCACACGACTCACAAACCTCCTCCACGCAAAGGGAGCTACACCATGAAACAAGCGTTCATCGAGAAGAACTTCAAGCCAGGCTCGCTCGACCTCATCAAGAGGTGCGACCGCATCATCCGCGCCTATCAGGCACAGGGATTCCGACTGACCCTCCGCCAACTCTACTACCAGTTGGTGAGCGCCAACGTCATCCGCAACGAGGAGAAATCCTACATGGAGTTCAAGAACGAGTTCCTCCAGAAGGCCAGTCCGCCGGACCTCTTGCTCATCGACGGGCGGAGCGTGGCGGCGTGGTGTGAGCGTCATCTCGCGGAGATGCGGGTTGCCGAGGAGGCGGCCGGTCATGCCTGACGGCACGGACGGCGCGGCGAAGCCGCTCACCGCAGCGGCCCCACCCGTGCCCGCGCGTCCCATCCAGCCCGGCGACCTCGTGAAGTTCGCCGGGCGCGGGTGGTGCAGCGCCCTCGTCGGCGGCCCCGGCCGCGTCGTCGGCATCGACGGCAGCAGCGCGGAGGTCGAGGTTCTCACGCCGGGCGAGTGCCTGGGCAACAAGTTCCGCAAGGGCGAGCGGTTCTTCTTCGGCCTGCGCGAACTCGCCCACGCCGACGAGCCACCCATCGACCAAGCCGCTCTCGACTTGGAGGCCGCCCGCGCCAAGGCGCGCGATGCCCTGGCCGCCAACGCCCTCCAGGCCGTCAAGTCCAAGGCCATCCGCATCGAGGACGACGCCGCTTTCCCGCTCGCCGACGGCCTGCAACTCGGCAGCGTCGCCGAGACCGGCGACCTCCGCGTCATCGTCACGCAGGCCGACGGGAAGCAGGTCGCCGTCCAGTTGCACAACAAATGGCTCCACGGGGAGATGGGCGTGGCCGCGTTCATCCTGGCGAACTGCCATCCCGACGCGAAGCCGAAGAAGTAGTTTCACCCGGACAGGCTCCGGGAACGGTGGGGAGGCTGTGCAACCTCTCCCTTTGCGCGACCACGTTGTGTCACTTGGTCGCAGCACTTCCTCCCCACCCCCGAAAGAGCCTAAAGCACGGCCGGACTTTCCGAGGACACTCACCATGCAAGAGAACCCCGCCCAACAGGACCACGGCCTCCACCGCCGCGACGCACGAGGAACCTACCGCGCCCCCGCGAAGCCCGGCCGGAACGAGCCGTGCGAGTGCGGCAGCGGACGCAAATCGAAGAAGTGCCACCCCGACGGCCTCCAGCCCGTCGTCCGCCGCCTCATGGACTCCGGCACCTGCGCGGTCTGCAAGAAGCAGAGCGAGGTCATCCCGCTCCGCCACGAGGGTCTCCCTGGCTGGAACGTGGACCTCTGTCCGTCGTGTGTCCGCGACCCCAAGGCGGTCGAGGCCGTCATCGCGGGCGCGCGCAGCAGCCTCGCGCAGGGCGCGCAGGGGGGCGTCGAGGTGGCTGCGATGGCGCAGGCCACAGGCGCCCTCACCCTCGGCCCCGCGCCGGAGCCAGAGGGGGGCTCGGCGTGACGAAGCGCACCCCACTCCAGGAGTTCGCCGACGGCCTCGCTCTTATCCTCGGTGTCGCCGAGGACCTCGACGGCGACAAGGCCGAGCGCCTCATCGGCGGCGTGACCGAGTTGTGCCGCGCGGTGGCCCATGCCGACTGAACGCGGCATCCTGTTCCAGGACCGCCTCGTCCGCGCCCTCCTCCGGGACCTGAACCCCAAGACGCAGACCAGGCGCCTCGTCAAGCCACCGCCGCGCGAGGGATGGCACCCGACCGTCGAACGCTACAACCCCACGGTCATCAACCGGCACGGCGACGAGGAGCCCGGCCCCGAGGTGTTCGGGGCCGCTGACGAGGAGCAGGGTCGCGTCTGTCCCTACGGTGCGCCGGGCGACCGCCTGTGGGTCCGCGAAGCGTGGCACCCGGTCTCGACCGGCGGCGTCCACTACCGGGCCGACTGGAGCGGAGGCTTTACCTGCGGGTGCTTTGGCGTCGGGGTCGGTGGTCTGCCGAGGTGGCGGCCGAGCATCCATCTCCGCCGCGCCGACGCCCGCCTGCTCCTTGAGGTCACGCAGGTCCGCGTCGAGCGCCTCCAGGACATCAGCGAAGCGGACGCCCGCGCCGAGGGCGTCGAGCCGAGCGGCAACGGATGGCTCGGCCCCGCGCGCCCCGTGAAACAGCCCGTCGGCTTTGCTCGCAAGCAGCCCGGCGTAGTCCTCGGCCCGATGACCGAGCAGCGGCTCTACGCGACGGCCCACGAGGCGTTCATGCACCTGTGGGACAGCATCAACGGCGACCGCCCCGGCGCCTCGTGGGCGGAGAACCCGTGGGTGTGGGCCATCACGTTCCAGCGGGTGAAACCTTGAGCGAACCCGAGCCTGCACCCCAGACCTTCACCACCATCGAGTCGGCCTTGGCCTTCATCGGCCGCCGAATCGGCAGCATCGACAAGACCGGACAAAACCAACACTTCCGGTATCGCTTCATCGAACACGCCGAGGTCGTCGCCCGGAGCGCCCCCCTTCTCCACGCTGCGGGCATCGTCGTCGTGCCAATCGTCCGCAACGTCGAGGTTCGCGACGTTGAGAAGGGCGCCATCGCCGTCGTCACCGTGGCCGTCCAGTTCCGCCGCTCGAAGGACGACCTCGTGGAGGCCGTCGTCGCCGGGGAGGGCATGGACTCGCAGGACAAGGCTGTCAGCAAGGCCATCACGCAGGCGTTGAAGCGCGCCTACATGACGGTCCTCGGTCTCGCGGTCAATGAGGGGTTGGACGACCGCGCGGACTTCAATCGCCCCCCGCCGCCGAGGCGGTCGCCATGACGAGCATCGAGTGGACCGACGCAACGTGGAACCCCCTGCGCGGCTGCACCGCCGTCAGCGAGGGGTGCCGCAACTGCTACGCGGCTGGGCAGGCGGCGCGCTTCAGCGGCCCCGGCCTGCCCTATGAGGGGCTTGCCAAGTTCACGCCGCAAGGTCCGCGTTGGACCGGCGAGGTCCGCCTCGTGCCCGAACACTTGGAGGACCCGTTGCGGTGGAGGAAGCCGCGTCGCGTGTTCGTGAACAGCATGAGCGACCTGTTCCATCCGGCCGTGTCCAACGAGTTCATCTCCTGCGTGTTCGCGGTCATGGCCGCCGCGCCGCAGCACACCTTCCAGGTCTTGACGAAGCGCCCGGAGCGGATGGCCGCGTGGTTCGAGTGGGCCGCGCAGCACCCACACCGCGAAGGCCCTGGCATCGGCGGCCCGCTCGCCGCGCTCGGTGAAGCCATCTGCAACTTCGAGGGCAACCTCCCAGCACCGTTCCATGAGGAGACAGACCTCTCTTGTCTCAAGGTGGCGTGGCCGTTGCCGAACGTGTGGCTGGGCACGAGCGTCGAGGACCAGGCCGCCGCCGAGGCGCGCATCCCGCATCTGCTCGCGTCGCCTGCCGTCGTGCGGTTCCTGTCGTGCGAACCCATGCTCGGCCCGGTGGACCTCCGCTCGGCCACGGCCTTCGGCATGGCTGACCCAGAAACGACCTGGGCGGCTGCGGCCCGCGCCCGCCGTCGGGTTGATTGGGTCATCGTCGGCGGCGAGAGCGGCAGGGGCGCGCGCCCGATGGACTTGGCGTGGGCTCGGAGCCTGCGCGACCAAGCCCAAGGAGCGGGCGCGGCGTTCTTCTTCAAGCAGGTAGGCGCCTGCGCGTCGGAGGCGTCGGCGAAGGGTGGCGCTCTCGCCGACATCCCAGAGGACCTACAGGTCCGCCAGTTCCCCGAGGTGCGCCCGTGACAGCACAGCCGGAGGGGCCGCCGTGCCCCCTCTGCGGCGTCACCCTACTCGAGGCCCCGTGCGTCAGCGTGAACGGCGACAAGCCCGGCAACGTCCTCCCCTACCGCCACGCCGGGCGCGCACCGCCCAGCAGCCAAGGGAGGCTCCCGCTATGACAAACGTGACCGCCCATGTCCGCGCCGCCATCCGGGAACGCTTCCCACCCCCCGACTGGCTCGTCGCCTTCGAGGTCCAGTTCCCCCGCGACGAGGGAGGGTATCGCTTCGCCGACGCCGTGGCCTTCGACACCCGCAAGGGCGCCGGGATGGCGGTCCACGGCTTCGAGGTCAAGGTCAGCCGGGCCGACTGGCTCACGGAGGTCCGCAACCCGCGCAAGGCTGACCCTGGCCGCGCGTCGTGCGACTACTGGTGGGTGGTGGAGGGGAAGCCGGGCATCGTGAAGCCGGAGGAACTCCCGCACGGCGTCGGCCTCTATTCGCTGGGGGGCGGCGGCGAGGCCCTGCTGCTCGCCCGCATCCATGCCTCCGTCCGCGACCCGCGACCGGGCGAGCGTCCGCTTGAGCGCAGCCTCGTCGCCGCGTTCCTACGCCGCCAAGACCCGTTGGAGCCGCGCGCCTACTTCGCTGCCCGCGAGCGCGAGGCCGAGCAGCGCGGCTTCAACCGAGGCCGCAACGAAGCGGGCCGCCTAGCCCGCAAGAGAGACCGTCTGGAGCGCGCGGGCATCTCCGACGGCGTGGAGTTGAACCTACCATGACACCCTGGTTTGTGGACCCCGTGCGGCGCTGTCACCACAACGCCGCTGCTTGCCCTGGACCGGAGACCCCGGAACAGAACTGCGGCGCCAGCATCTACCGCCACATCGTCTTTGAGAACCCGGACGCGACCGGTCTCTACGACCACTTCACCGGCATCATCGAGGTTGGGCCGGTGCAGGATGATGGGCAGCGCAGGAACGCGCTCGCGGAGGCGGTGGCGCGGGCGCTGAACGAGGCGAAGGTGGTGCCGTGAGGTCGGACTCCTGCGCCCCCACCTACCCGTCCGGCATCGAACCGGAGTGCTTCACCCACGCCGTCGGTGATGTGGCCTGCAACCTCCAGGTGGAGCAGGTGCTCGCCGTCGAGCCGCTGCTCACCGACAACGCCAAGGCCAAGATGCTCCGCAAGTTCACCTCCATCGACCAGGAGCCGCAAGGCATCTACGGCCGCACGGTCGCCCGAATGCACAGGTGGGTGGCATGACGAAGGCTTACAGCACCGACCTCCGCCGCCTGCCCCGCTTCAGCGTCGGCAGCAAGCGCGAGCCCAACCGCTACCTCATCCTCGTCGCCCACGACCCCTTGTGGAACACGCGCGACGCGCCCCTCGTCACCTACCCCGGCGGCAAGGTCCTCGGCCAAGCCTGGCTGGAGAGCCGTGGACCGTGGCTCGCCATCCTGCACCGCGACTTGACGATGGGGCCGGAGCCCCACTACTCGCTCCAGGCGCTCGCTCCGACGCGGCGGCACTTCGGTCAAGCCCCGCTCCGCGCGCTCCATGAGGCCGCACAGCGGGAGGCCGAGCGCATCGTGCGGGACTGGAACGAGTTCGGCGTCAAGCCGACAGGCGACCAGGTGTTCTACTGGTCGAACTGGACGGGGAGGAGGCAACCATGACGCCCGAGGTCGAGCGCCGCGTCGGCAACGAGCGAGAGGGCGGCTACAAGTTCCGCGCCCGCGCGCCCTGCATCGACGGCACCCTCAACGACCAAGAGGTCCTTGAGAGGTTCATCCAGCACCAGAAGCGGACCTGCCCCTGCTTCGCCGGAGGGAAGCGGGCATGACCGGGCGCGGCCCCATCAAGGACGGCCTCATGCGGCGCCGCCGCTACTACTCGAACAAGGGCACCCGCTACGAGTCCGCGTTCTCCAACCGGCACCCCCCACCCATCCGGCCGGAGGAACTCGTGGACCTGGAGGCGGACCTGCGGCGGCGTCGCCGCATCCCGGCGAGCAGGCACGGCGTCGCCATCCTGGAGGAGGCCCTGGCCTCCCCCGAGGTTCCCCCTCGCGCTCCCCCTCCTAGCCCCCTCGCCGTCGCCGACTGGTCGCGGTGCGCCGCCGTGAAGAACGACGGCGACCGCTGCACGAGGCCGGGCCGGAAGCCGCTGCTGCCGTGGGGCAAGGACCCCCGCCGCCTCTGTGGTCTCCATCACCGTGTTCGTGCGAGCGTCGAGGTGCTGCCGCTTTGACGGGTGGCATCTTGGACGCGACGAGCGCGCCCTACGTCAAGCGGCACGTTGAGGGCGGGTCCTGGATGGGCGGCCCGCCGGAGTGTCCTCGGCGTGGGGAGGACGAGTGCCGGAACCGGGAGTGCTTGGGCATCGAGCATCGGTCGGCGCAAAACATCATCCACGCGGTCCTCCTCGCGGCTGACAGGGACCTTGCGGAGAGCGGGTTCGTCGTCGTGAAGCGCGGCGACTTGGAGGCCCTGTTCGAGCGCGAGGCGGACGGGAGCCTGCGGCGCCCGAACAGCCGAATCACGCAGGACGGCCGCTCCACGGGCCGCTTCTTCGCGCTCGACCGCCTCCACGCGGTCTTGACCGGCAGCAAACCAGGCGAGGCGAAGGCTTGACGAGCCACGAGGCAACCGCCTTCACGGGCGACAAGACCAACCCGGCCGCCGTCGCCGCCCACCTCCACAAGGGCGGCCTGCGCGACCCCGAGGTTCTCACCGGGCCGCGTGGGTTGCGTTTCTTCAGCGACCACGGCCTCACGGAGAGCAACCAGGCGGCGGTCATGGAGCGCCTCAAGGTCCTCGTGCAGGAGGCGGCCTAGTGGCGATGTGCCGGTGCGGGTTCGACGCGAAGGGCGGGCAGGGCCACCTTGACACGCACCTCGCGTTCTACGCCCGGAGCCCGCCTGCGGAGCGGGCGCGGCATGGTCGAGTCGAGCCCCAGGTGGCTCCGCGATGAACCGGCTACTCGGCGGGTCCGCGCGCCTGCCCGGTGGGCGCGTCGTGCCCTGCTGCGAGTGCCACGCCGCCATCGGCGGAGGCCCATGCCTCGCCTGCATCCGGGCGCCGTGCGGGGAGGGCTGCGACTCGTGAAGGCCACGCTCGTCATCCTCCTCGCCGCCTGCGTGACCTGCGACGCCGTGGTCGGCGCACCGTGCCGCTACGTCAACCGCACCACGAACCGGCGAGCCACCGGCCTCACCCCGCGCCCCCACGCCGCCCGCTGCACCCTCGCCCGGCGGCTTCTTCCCCTTCCCTCCTTCAAAGTCCTCACGAGCATCGGAGACACCGACATGCAACCCAACGACAAGGCGCCCCCAGCGGCGCAGGAAAGCCAGCCAGCGACCGACAAGAAGCCCCGCGCCGCCCCTGTGAAGGTGAGCCTGGGCGACGCCAACGAGGCGCTCCTCGCCAGGATGAAGGCCGAGGTGAAGGTGCCCGGCACCGACATCGGGCTCCTCACGCGCGGCGTGGAGACCGTGCTGCGGGACCTCCAGGAGCGCCTCGACGCGAAGGGGAAGCACCAGACCATCGAGGGTGTCCTGGGGCGGCAGGTGAGCGTTCCCATCACGGCGTCGGCGGTGGTCGTGTTCAACGTGCAGGTCGCGGACGACGAGCCGGTGAGCTACGCCTTCGGGCTCGTGCCCGGCCGTGAGGGGGTGCTGCCGTTCAATGTGGAGGTCGGTGCTGTCCGGCGTGCGCCGCTGGAGCCGGAGGGGCGGAAGGTTGTGGACATGGGGCCGGAGGTGGACCCGACGGCCACGCCGTCGCCGGTCGGGCTCACGGAGTCGGGCAAGACCGGCGCCGGGCCGTCCATCGACCCCGACCGCGACCCCACCGTCCTCGCCGCCGAGAGCGAGCCAGAGGTGGACCTCGAAGCCCGCGCGAGGTGAGCCCCGCGCTCCTCCGCCTGCTGCGCCTCCTCCGCCCGGCACCTCAACCCCTCCCTCTTCGCACCCGTCCAACCTCCCCGCCACCGTCGGCGTCGGAGGCGTGTCGTGGCAAGCGTGTTCCCTGCTCGTGCGGCAAGGCGCACCGCCTCGGCAGCAAGGCCCACCACGCCTAGCAGCCAACCCTCCTCCCCCTTCACCACTCCTTTATATCACCAGGCGACGCTTCGAGTGCAGGGATGCCCCCCGAGAAGAGACTCATCACAGCGCCCACCTGGGAACGCCAGGACGACGAAGGCGACGAAGCATGGCGCGCCTTCAAAACCTACCGCGACCTCGGCCTCGACCGCTCCCTAGACTCCGCACGGCAGCGCCTCGGCAACCCGTCGGAAGGCTACACCCGCGTCCTTGAAGGATGGTCGAGCGAGTGGTCGTGGGTGCGCCGTTGCGTGGACTACGAGCGCCACCTGGACACGAAGCGCCGGGCGGCTGCGGAGGCGGCCATCGTGGAGATGGCGGAGCGGCAGGCGCGGGACGCCATGAGCCTTCAGGCGGGGCTTCGTCCGTTCTTCGAGGCGCTCGCCTCCATGTCGGGCAAGACGGCCTCCGAGTTGGTGGAGATGTCGCCGGTCGCGCTTGGGGTGCTGATGAAGGAGTTGGCGCCCGCGTTCAAGGCTGCGGCCGAGGTGGAGCGCAAGGCGAGGGGTGTGGAGGAGGTCAAGGTGAGCCTCCAGGGCACGGTCGTCGTGGATGGCTTGCGGCAGGCGTTCATGGAGCGCGCTGCGCGTCGTCGCGAGGGGGATGGGATGCACTCGGTCGGTGATGGCGCTGTCCCGGCGCCGGAGGCCGGGAGTGAACCTGGTTCAAGTTCCGTGGGGTCGGTCGTGGCCGCCGCCGTTCAGGTCCCGGCGATTCTGTCGCCCATCCTAGACGCGGCTGAACAGGGTTCAGAAAGCGAGGAGGAGCAGCACCTCCTCCCCGACTAGGCGTTTCCGTTCTGCCCATTCCTTGAAGGTCTTGGCGGGCAGGCGCTCCGCCGCCTTCATGGTGCGGCGGTTGGGCCAGCGGCGCGCGCCGCCCAGGTGGGTGAGGTCGTGGGACTCTTGGCCCGTGGCGTCGCGGCCGTCGCGGGACCTCGTGGCGGACCCGCCGCGCGAGTTCTTGGCGCTCGGCATCCCGCAACCCCCCGGCTCCGTGCCCCCGGCAGGAAAGGTTCAAAGCCCGGCCGTGTCTTTGCCGGGTGGGCCGAGGACGCTGAAACCCCCTCGTGGGGCTGTGGCGGACTCCTCGAAAGAGGACTAAGGCCCACCGCCGTCCGTCGGACACGGGCCGCCCCGCATGGGGGGTGTTGGCCGTCGCCGCCTGCCTGGCGGGAGGTTGTCGGCAACCATGCACCCTCGCCCTCGGCGCGTGTGCGCCATGCCCGCCCAAGCAGGGCATCAAGATAGCAACCAACCTGTCGCAGGCCCCAGCGGTTCTCCTCTGGTTCCTGCGCTGCTTCCCCCGGCAGCGACCGGGGGCGGCGCCCCGGCGCCGATAGGCCAACCGCCTCCCCACGACCGACCCCGCCCGCCAGGGAAAGGGGACGCTCGGGCTCGATGGGGCACCCTCGGGAGAGGGCGAGGCGCGCGGCTCCGGGCCATCTAGGCGCCGTCCAAGCGCGCGCTCCTCGGGACGCTGGGGGGTGCGTGGCAGCGGCTCACGGTATCCAACCCGTGCCGACTTCACCGTCGGGGTGCCTGTCGCCTCGCAGCCATCGGTTCACCCCCGTTTTGGGCGAGGAGAGAGGGCGCCCTGCTAAGGCGCAACCTGGGACCCCGTGCGGCGCACTTGGCTGCGTGGCATGGGTCGGGCCTTGGTCCCTCTCCTCGCCGGACCAACCGGCCTAAATCTATATACTTAGCACACCTACGCGCAGGTGAGGCCAACCACTTGCCCGCCCTCCTCGCATACCACAGCAACCCAGAACTGAAGCGCAAGCGCATCGCCATCATGCGGCAGCACCGCAAAGCCGACCTCCTCGCCGCCGGAGCCACAGGCGTCCCCAGCATGGGACAGAAGGGCTGCGCCGTCGCCTGCACCGTGGACGGCTACAACCACGCCCGCTACCCCGTCGAACTCGGTCTCCCCGAAGAACTCGCCCACCTTGAGGACGCCCTCTTCGAGTCTCTCCACCGCGTCGGCGCCAACAAGGCTGGGCAGGACTGGCCGGTCCAGTTCCTCGAAGCCATCCCCGTCGGCGCGGACACGCACAGGGCGCACCACCGCATCATGGCGCGCATCCTGCGCGAGGTCGCGCTCGCGCCCGACATGAAGGACGAGTGGGGCGTCCGCGTCGCCGTCGAAGCCGTCGCCGCCCTCCATGACCAGTCGGCGGGCGGGACGCTGATGTGCGCCATCGACTCCTGGGCCGCCGAGGCCGCCGGGGCCGCCTGGGCCGCCTGGGCCGCCGAGGCCGCCGGGGCCGCCTGGGCCGCCGGGGCCGCCGAGGCCGCCGGGGCCGCCTGGGCCGCCGGGGCCGCCGGGGCCGCCGGGGCCGCCTGGGCCGCCGGGGCCGCCGGGGCCGCCGGGGCCGCCTGGGCCGCCGAGGCCGCCTGGGCCGCCGGGGCCGCCTGGGC